>JBCBHI010001027.1:0-2327 GCA_038525885.1 Bacteroidota bacterium | reverse complement strand
AAAATTTTCATTCGCGGCCTGAAAACGGGCCTTGTTTTGATCATTGAGGAGCTTCCCGTTGGTTTTCAATCCCGCCTTCCAGCTGTTGTTTACTCGGCCGCGCGAGGTTAAGTAAGGATTCCCTCCTCCTTTCAATATGGGGATCTCCCGGCCCGCCAAGGGGGCATTGGCTAGCTGTAGTGAGTTTAGCGGATGTTTACCATTATTGATAATTTCCAGTATTTGCCATGCCACGGCTCCGCCCGTAACGGGGCCCCACACCGCTGCTGACTGGAACCAATCGCCAAATTGATTTTCCAGGTACTTGAGTGCCGGATTGAACAGGAACAAAGCCGCAGGCTCCAATCGTGCACTACCTATTGACTCCACGGCCTTCATAAAGGCACTGGGCGGGTTATCCATATTGGCACGGGCTTCCCTTTGGCCCGCAGAGTATAGCGTAAGGATGGGAAGTAGTTCTTCCTCCTTGCCCCTCAACAACTGGGAAAGAAAAATTTCAAAGTTGGTCCTATAGGGTCGTTTCTTCCAGGTATCCCAGTTCCAGAGGGCATCTTTGCGCAGCCGGGAACCCGAGGCATCTTCTTTTTTCTGTTTCTGTCGGAAGGCAATGTCTTCAATTACCTTCAGAATATAGTCATTCCGTTTGTTCACTTTGGAACTACCGTCAAATCCATTGGGCAAATAGCGCAGTTTGGCATCCACCATCCCCTCGTGGAAGTTTTTCCGCAGGGTTTCGTACATCTGATAATCGGGTGATTTCCACCAATCGGATGTCAGGCCGGCTTTTCCCGCCAGGCGTTCCTCTTCCTCAAATGCTTGCCGGTAGTAGTCCATGCCAAAGCGAAGGAATTTTCCATCGGTATCGTATTTAGCCTTATCCCTTACCTCTCGCAGGGCGGCAATTTTGGCCTTGTAGCCAGCCTTAAGGCCATCGTTCAATTTCTCCTTCTCTAGTTCTTCCTTCAGCTTGGGGTGTACCACACCACCCTTCATGGCCTCCAGATATTCCTTCGGTTTCAGGGCTCCCTCTAGTATGTTGGGGAGCATATCCTTGTAATCATTCACCAGCAATACCGCATACCACTTGTCTCGTTCAGAGGCTCCTTTGAGCAGGTATTTCACGATCAAACCGACTTCAAATGCCGTAAGCACCTGCAACGAAGCAGGCTCTTCGCCATATATGTAGGTAATCGCCAGCCTACGGGCTGCTTCTTTTACAGGGTCCTTGGCTGCTGGGGTAGGTTCTTTTTTGTAGGGTATGCGACCCAATACGTCTTCTACCAGCTCCTGATCCTCCGGTGTGATGCTATTGTGGTTAGAGATTTTGACCAGAGTCTGGGTGTTGATCTGCTGAATGGCCTTCTCTTGAGCCGCCGCTTCGCGGTTAGCTCTCTGCGTCTTCTTATCATCGGCTGTTTCAAATTGCAAAGGCCGTGTTTTATTCTTTTTCAACAACCCGCCCAGGTCAGTCTTTGACGCATCGCGCAGGGCTAGCAAGTCCTCCGTGGACTGCTGGGCACCAAACTGCTGCTGGTATCCCCCAAGCAATAGTTGGTTATGTAAGGTATTCTCCGCGTTAAATATTTCTGCGGATTTGTCCTGGGCAATTAGGGTATTCTTTAGGTTTCGTATCCGCTTGACCCGGTTCGCTTTTTCATAGTAGTGGGTCTTCCCTTTATAGTCCTCTAGTTCAGCATTGTATTGGGCCATCCCCTTGCCACGAGTCAATTTAGGGGCCTCCTTTTTCTCCATCATTTGGTTCCACCAGGCCTTCAGCTGGGCGCGGGTATCGATGGTATATCGCTTACCCGTTTGATCAGCAGCCGTAACTTTCCTCAATTCAGCGACGTCCGAAAACTTCTCTGCGCTCGAATTCAATCCGCTGGCAGCCTCCTTCTTGCTGGACATATAGGTAGCCTCCTGCTTTACAATCTCACGGCTTGCCTGGTCAAAGGACAGTATATCCTTGGCCGCCACGTTAGCAATAGACCTTTCCAACCGGCTCGTTCCCACTTTCACGGCCTGGTCTTGTTTATACTTATTTCGCAGGGTCTCCAGATCTTCCTTCGAGTCTTTAGGCACCGGTTTCTTCCGCATCCCCCTGGCCTTCACCAACTGCGATATGTTCTTGCCCTGGCTACCCATAGTAGCTTCAGGGGCACTGTATTCTTGCTGTGGAATGTGTTGTAGCATGGTGATGGGGTTAGTCTATTGAGAATCCTTGTTTTTCGAACTGACGAGCAAGTCTTTTCAGCATCCGGTATTCTTTGCGTTCCTGCCGTCAGTTCGAAAAACAAGGATTCTCAATAGACTAACCCCATCACCAT
>JBCBHI010001026.1:0-2327 GCA_038525885.1 Bacteroidota bacterium | reverse complement strand
GATCCCACATACCGGTATACATATTGGTGGCACCTGGCCCGGCAATGGCAAAGCATGCTGCGGGTTTCCCGGTCAACTTCCCATAGGCACTGGCCGCAAAGGAAGCGGCTCCTTCGTGCCGAATGGTGAAGTAGTTAAGCTTACCCGCGGCTTCCTGACGCCGCATAGCATCGGCAAAGCCCAGGTTGGAGTGGCCCACCAATATGTATACCGGCATGTGGGATGCCAAAGTGGACCGGGTACCCATGCTGGCCCTTTCGGGTCAGGTGGATACCCAGGTGGTGGGTACCGGGGCTTTCCAGGAAGTGGATCTGGTGGCAGGATTTGAGGCCGTAGCCCCCTTCAACCACCGGGTACAACGCGATAGCAAACATGCAGAGCTCATGACCCTGGCCGTGAAAAATGCCGTATTGCGGCGGGAGGTAAGTCACCTCACCTTCCCGGATGAGGTACAAGTTCACCCTGTAGGCGATGAGGTCCCGGCAGGCACCTTGGAAAACCGCATCACTCCATTGGAAATACACCCGCCTCAAGACATGCTGGACAAGGCAGTGGGGATGATCCAAAAGGCCCAAAGGCCCGCTATCATCATGGGGCACGGGGCACGCTTTCATAAGGAAGCGATTATCAAGTTGGCTGAGACCCTCAACTGCGCGGTATTCACCACCTTCAAGGGCAAAGGCCTGATCAGCGACCAACACGAATTGGGTTGTGGGGTATTGGGCCGTAGCGGCACTCCCATAGCCAGCTGGTTTATGAACGAGGCCGATCTACTACTCGTATTTGGGGCTTCCTTCAGCAACCATACGGGCATCACCGCCAAGATCCCTACTATTCAGGTAGATTTCGATCCTATGTCCCTGGCTAAGTTCCATTCCATAGACTGTATGCTGTATGGGGAGCTGGGAGTAACGGTAGCGGCCATAAGAAAGGCACTTCCTGAAGGGACCTCGGCCCCAGACCAACGAGCAGAAATTGCTGAGCGCTGGGCCATTTGGCGGGCAGAAAAACAACGCCGACTTCTTGACGACAAAGGCAAAGGGGTAAGCTCCATCGCCATCTTTGAAGCTATGAATCGCCATGTGCCGGGCAATGCCGTGATTGCGGTGGATGTGGGCAACAACACCTACTCCTTTGGCCGGTACTTTGAATGCACAGACCAAGCGGTGCTAATGTCCGGATACCTGGGCAGCATCGGCTTTGGGTATCCTGCCGCCATGGGGGCCTGGGCTGCAGCTCCCGACCGGCCCATATTTGCCGTAACCGGGGACGGTGGTTTTGGACAATACATGGCAGAGCTGAACACCGCGGTGATGTACAACATGCCCATCAAGCACGTACTGCTCAACAACTCGGAGCTAGGCAAGATCAGCAAGGAGCAACGTACCGCCCAGCTAGATGTATGGAAAACCACTCTAAGCAATCCCAATTTTGCTGACTACGCCAATAGCTGTGGCGCCCTGGGTATTCGGGTTACGGACGCTTCTCAGTTAGACGAAGCACTGGCCAAAGCCCTCGCCCATGATGGCCCGGCCATGGTAGAGGTGATGGCTGATTCCAGTCTGATATAAACGATTTTCTGCTATATTTGAACGAGGCGGTTGAGTCTATTAGTAGAGTCAACCGCCCATCGGAACCTAACCTACAACTATCGTATGATGCTCGACTTCGAACTCGAACAGGTGGCATGGCAAATCCAGACGCCTACCATAGCTAGTATTCTGACAGAAGCCCGTGATGAAGCCCACCAGGCAGCTCAGATCATCTCCTGCGCAGCGCGCTCATACATGCCTGCCGACGAGGGAGATAAATGTTCGGCCCTCATGTGGTGGCACCTGGAGAAAGGATTGGTTACCCAAACATTTGGCACTGAAAATCGCAGCCGGGTTGCCTTGCGCCTACAAGACCTCACCTTGATTTTTCTGGAGGTAGGCAAACGCCGAGAGGAGTTTACACTCATCAATAGGACTCAGGATGAAGCCATCGAGTGGCTAAAATCGCAGTTAGAGAAGGCCGGGTTCGATCCTACCCAGTACCAGTATAGTTGGCCCTACGAGATTCCTGATTACCCGCAAGGCCGGGGTGAGAAATTCACCATGGGCAACCGAGGCATGTTTCTGGAGTTGGCCATCAATTTTGCCAATGCAGATCAGTACCTGCAGCAAGTTCACGCCTTCGTACGGGGGGCTTCGCGGGTACGTATTTGGCCCCATCATTTTGATATTGCCACCCTTATCACCCTTAAAGACGAGCAGGAAGGCAAAACCCGTTCTATCAACCTGGGGATGTCTCCAGGTGACGAAAACATTGGAGAACCCTACTATTAC
>JBCBHI010001025.1:0-2328 GCA_038525885.1 Bacteroidota bacterium | reverse complement strand
CCGGAACCGTTCATGTAGCGGGTACTTTCCTCCAAGGCGCAACTAGCTTGCTTGAAGGGATCGCTGCCGTTTATTTGACGCTAACCGTGCTCGTCATTGGGAAAAAGTATTTGAACAGTAAGAGTCGTACGGCAAGATATATCGCGGATTCCTTCAAGCAAGCTAGTTGCACCTTGGAGGAAAGTAACCGATACATGAACGGTTCCGGAAATACCTTCAACTAAACTGATTGGCTTGGGCAATAGAACGTAAAACCCGGCATAGGCGATCAGGCCTATGGTCAGCAGTGTTTTCCAGTACTCTTCCAGTTTTTCAACAAATACACTGTTCTTGAAAATACAGCACCCAAGCAGAAAAAAGAATCCATAAAATCCCAAAGACCATAGCTCCGGAGCAAAGGTTTCCGGCGAGGGATATGGCTTAATGGTTGTAATCAGCATAAGGCTGACCAATAGCGGAGACACCCCCAAAAACAATAGGGGGTTTTTATTCATCCATTCGCTGATCGAATCAACCGCCTTGGTTTTAAAAAACAACGCCGCCAGTGCGTACATGTACAAGAGCACGTACAGAAACCAGAGATGCATGGTTCTGATTGGGCCCTGGGCTGCCTGTGCCTCAGGATCATTCATTATTTGGGTTATAGATTCTAGCATGGGACCCGGATGCTCCACCATTTGCGCGGCTCCGCCTAGCACAAAAAACATGGCGGCCATGAGTAACGGTAAGAATAATAGCAGTGGCAGTAAGATGCGTTTGGCTCTGTTCCTTACCATTCCTTTTATTCCTCTTTTCTCAATCAGGTAAAAGGCGAAATAACCAGCGATTAGAAAAAATAGCGGCATCCGGAATAAGTGAACACACCAGGCAAAGAAGTCAATCATAGCAGATTGCTGAGTATCTGCTGAGAGCCAGACGTTGTGAGACAGTGGACTATACGCTAGAGCAGCATGAAAGACAATTCCGAGTAGCATGGCATAGGCTCGAAGGTAGTCCATGTAGTGAACTCTGACATTCGCTTTTCTCTTGTATTTGTGTTCTGTTACGCTGAGCTCTTTTTCAGTGGTTTCTATTTTTATCAGGGTCATAATTTTGCGATACACTTTTCTACATGATTCGCATGACCAGGAAAAAAATTACAGAGCACCTATGATTTTCTGGAACTTTCTGGTTGGGGAGTAGTGAATGACGGCCAATAAATAAGGCATAGCCCGCCGTTAGCTGGTCTGCACTGTATCGCCACTAGCATCAAAAACTTCCCGTATTTTACCCAGGTAGTCAGTTAGGGGAACACGGCTCGGATGGTATTTGTGGTCGTAGACTGGTGTAGGCGAGAGACATCATGTTTTTAGTTAGACCACTTTACTCTCTATAAAATCAGAACTAAAAAGGTTGCGTTTGAGTTAGATATGTGTCACAACACACATTTTAGGAGACTATCATGAGCAATGGTGTAAAATCCATCAAACCTTTGGGCTTTCCTTGGGAAACCCAGGACCCCTTTATTTTTTTCGATTATGTAAGTAGTGATTTAGAGGAAAATCAACCGAGCTAGATCAAACATAAAAGGAATTGCCCCAGCTACATGCGGGGCAAAACGCTACTTTTCAGAATACATAGTTCAAGGTTGCCAATCCCCCAAAATCATGACCAGAAAGGGCTTATCGGTCTTCCCGGCTGCCATCCGCATGGAGGGCGAAGCGCTTATGCTCATTGCCATGGACTACGTCATGGTTGTCCCAAGGCCAACCCCCAAACTGGGTCCGTTGATATTCTTGAAACAGAGCTTGCAGTTCGCTGTTGTTGTTAGCCACAAAAGGTCCGTAGGTGGCCACTGGCTCGTTGATGGGTTTACCTTGCATCAGCAGCAAGTAACTGGTCTCGGTGCCGTTTTGCAGGGCGATTTCCTTTTGGGAATCTACCGTAATGATGGATTGCTGCTTCACTGCCTGGCCGTCAGCCACTACCGAATCACCTTGGTAATAGAACAACTTGCGAGGCACCGATTCATTTAGGGAGGGAATGGTAACCTGCGCTCCGGGTTCCAACTGAAATCTCCACAGGGCCACCTGATTAGCAGGATCGGCTGCCCAGCTGTCTGGGTTAGGGGTGGGGGCCGTCTTGTCCTGGTAGGTACCCGCATACACGTGTACCGTAGTACCCTTGCCATTGGCATCCGTGTGTGAAACCACCGGGATTTCTTCGGCCCACAGCATTTTGTAGTGTGGGTTCACCTTTTTGCTCCGCTTGGGCAGGTTTAGCCAAATTTGAAACAGCTCGAAAGGGTTCTGCTTATCCTGATTGAGTAAGGGGAACATCTCTGCGTGC
>JBCBHI010001024.1:0-2330 GCA_038525885.1 Bacteroidota bacterium | reverse complement strand
CTTCAGAAGCTCCTACTTCTGAAGTTTGGCAAGCCACTAAAACGCAAGCCAACGATAAGGGAAGCAGGAACTTATGCATACTGAATTCATTCAAAAATTGAGTATTGCGAAAGTAATGCAAATGCAGGCAAGGAAGGATAGGATTTGATAGGCGGTGCCATGAAAAAGCGAATCACTCTACAACCGACAAGAGTGAAGGTTTACATCCAAAGAAAAAGGCTGCCAACAATGGCAGCCTCCAACCCAACGTAATCCAAATTTAATTCACTTACACTAGTTCCTGTCTCGTACATTTCCCGTTCCAGAAATATTCACTGACAGCTCAGGAGATCCTATATAATCCACATCACCTGTGCCCGAAATAGTAACGTCCAACCGGTCAGTTACCCAAACTTCGGCATCGCCGGCTCCACTTAGGGAAACCCTTGCCTCAGCTACTTCAAATTCAAAAGCGTCCAACTGACCTACACCAGATGACCGGAATTCCAAAGCGGTAGCCGTACCCGTAAGCTCTACATTACCTGCGCCAGAAACTCGGGATTGCAAATTATCAGTATCCATACAGAGGCTATAATCCCCTGCACCTGAGGTGGTCAAAATAACACTGTTAGCAGTGTAGCAACCCGAGATGTCTCCTGCACCGCTGATGTCACTGGAAATGGTGTTACCTGTCAAATCCATAGTCATACTTCCTGCACCAGAAATAGAAAGATCTACATCGTCCAGGTCTACAAAAGGGGTGACTCCCTCTACACAACCGGCCCCACTGATGTGGGCTTGGGTAAGGGTAGGGATGGTAATTCTGATGCTGAGCTGTTCATCTCCTAACCGGATACAGCGGTCAGGGTCAATGTCCCAGATCCCGTTCCGTACCTCAGAGTTATTCAAAATCAGATCGATAATGTTTTGTTGGCCTTCAATCTCAATAGATTGAGTTTCTCCTTGCGTAAGGAAAACGTCTGCGACGGTAGCGAGGCTAAACCCGGTAATGTCATCGATATCGACTTGCTGGGTGACTACCGGTCCTTCGCCACGCTCACAGAAGAATCCAATCTCCTGGATACATCCTGTGGTGGTAAAAAGTGCTCCAACTAATCCGGCCGTTAGCAATGAAGGTTGTGTGAATTTCATCCTTTTTGAGTTCTTGTTGTTTCCCTAATAGGTGCCCGCTTTGCATGGAATGTTGCACGAGCGATAAAAAATATTTCAAAACCTTGAATAAAAATCATAACAGGTTAATAATCAGCACCCTGCGATTTCAAAAAAAGCCCATCAAGTAGAATAAAGGGAAAATACAGTGCGCCTGGAGCGAAGGAAGCAATCGTTCAAATCGCCTTTACACAATCGATTTCAAACTAAATTGTTGAATGTAGTTTAAGGAATCGGTATTTTGAATAAGAAAGGGTTGGGTATGAAATATTGTTATCTGGATGCACTTATCACCAAGTACTGGATCACACCGGAACAAGGGTTATTCTTGACGGTTGTTCTAGATCCTAAATGGAATCCTGATGGGCCTCATATGGTGCATGTGGGTTGGTCTGAGGTGGTAGAAAGCGAGGAAGTCAAACAATACTTAGATACCCATCAGCCCGGAGTCAATGACCTACTACCCGGTTGGGTTCTACAAAACATTTCCTGGAAGAATTCCCACTATTATATGCTCTCTTTGAAGGGTATCGGAACGGTGGGTTTTGCCTGTGAGGATACCACCGAAGCCACTGTTTCTTCAAGTCCGGTTGATTTCTAGGACCCTACTGACTTCGAGGTATCGGTTACTGAGTCTTGGGGTTGTTTCCAGCCAGAATCAATGGCATCCAACTTCACACCCACTACGAGTACATCGTCTATCTGCTCTTCGTTCCACTTCCATTCCTCGAACACTTGCTCTAGCCGTTCTCTTTGTTTAGAGATCGTTTGGCCTGCAATTTCCTCGAATAAGGCATACAAGGCTTTGCTCTTAAATTTCTTATTCTTTGGGCCTCCGTATTGGTCGGTATAGCCATCAGAAAACAAGAAAAATTGATCTACCTGGAAAAGGTCCAGGGTTACGGTAGAGAAAGACCGAGAGGTACTTTCTAGAAGGCCCCCGATGGATCTGCGGTTTCCTTTTACCAGATCCAGCTCCCCGTTTTTCAGATAAACCAAGGGTCGTTTGGCTCCAGCAAATTTCAGAATGTTTTCGGTGCGATTGATGGCCACCAGCCCCACGTCCATGCCGTCGGGTACATCGAACTCAGAGTTCTCTTGGTGTAGTTGCTGAATGGTGCGCACATGTAGCTTCTCCAATATCTCAGCAGGGTCCAGTACCCGGTCCTGCACCACAATCT
>JBCBHI010001023.1:0-2334 GCA_038525885.1 Bacteroidota bacterium | reverse complement strand
GTTTACCGATGTACCCTGGAATACACACGTTCTCGAAGGCCGTGAATTCGGGAAGCAGATTGTGGAATTGAAATACGAAACCCATGTGCTGGTTCCGAAAGCGGGCCAACTCCGCTTTATTCTGCTGATTGATAACCTGTCCTTTCAGCCACAAACTGCCACGGTCTGGGACATCCAAACTGCCCATAATGTGCAGCAGGGTACATCGGTAAACGGGCTACCGAAGAGGTAGAAAAACGGGCCAAGCAGCTGCTGGATATGCTTGGCATTGGGCACCGACTAGACCACAAACCACACCAACTGAGTGGAGGGGAGCAACAAAGGGCAGCGGTAGCACGTGCCCTAGTGAATGCGCCCGATTTGGTGTTTGCAGATGAACCAAGTGGCAATTTGGATAGTAAAAACGCGGAAGATCTGCACGCCTTGTTTTTTCGCTTGCGCGAAGAGCTAGGCCAAACCTTTGTCATTGTGACGCACAATACCACCTTGGCCGATATGGCCGACCGGAAGCTGGAAATTGTGGATGGGAAAATCCTGGTTTAGGCCAGCTTTCTAAGGTTGATCCATAGTTCATTGTTGGCCCGCGGAGCTATAGAATTGTGGCAGGTGGCCCAGGCATGAAAGTGGAACTTTGGAGCAAACAAGGGCTCATATTGGCTACGCGATCCGCCAAATGGGGGATGGTCCGTATATAAAGGAATGTCGAACATTACCCCGACCAATTTCCCTTGTGAAGCTAACAGATCATACATCTTATCTACGTAGGCCTCTCTCAGTTCAGGATCTAAGGCGCAGAAAAAGGTCTGCTCCAAGATGATGTCAAACTCGCCTTCCAGATTAAAGAAATCTCCTTGAATTAGATTCTCTTTAGGAAACTGAGGGCAACGCTGTTTAAGATTATCCAGGGGGCTCGCCGAAAGGTCCACCACCGTCAGATGCTTGAAACCTTGGTTATGCAGATATTCTGCCTCGTAGGCGTGACCCGCCCCGGGTATCAAAATGCGTGAGTTTTTATCCGATACTTGGTCCATATAGTCCTTGAGAGGAGGGGAAACCTGGCCCATATCCCAGCCTATTTGGTGTGTATGGTATCGTTGGGTCCAAAAATCTGTATTCCATGGTGTGTTATCCGAAGGAGAAATCATACGTTTGCAATCGGTGTGTCGTTCTAAATATATGCCTACAATTCACTAGCCTTGGCTAGAATACAGTTGAAAAACCAGCCTAAAGCACTAATTTTATCGCGTTAAACCCATCTGCTAGCATGGCAAACCCACAATCTGGTACACCCTCCAAGCCCCGAAGTATTCGCGGTGCCATCTTGGTCTCTATCATCATACTGTTGCTCATAGCCAATGGTGTAAAGCTGTATATAGATGAACAAAACCGAAAGGAGCAGCAAGAGTTCACTGAGAGCCTGGAAAATGAGCTTCAGGAAAAGGCGAATGAACTAGAGGCCTTGAAAGTGGATTTGGAGCTCAAAATCCAAGAGATCAAAAAGTTGGATGGGGATGTAGAAGACTTGGAATTTCTTAAGCAACAGCTGGAAGTGGAGATAGGGCAGGCCAACCGAAGGGAGCAGCGCTCCAAAGAGGAACTGGCCCAATTGGCAGAGACCATTGAAGGCTATAAGGAATTGCTTCTGAGGAAGGATGAGCAGATTGACGAGTTGCAGGCAGCGAATGATATGTTGCTCACGGAGAACTCAGGGTTGAAAGAGACAAGGAACCGACTTCAGGATACGCTATCCGCCATTACGCAAACCAATGAGGCCATGCAGGCCAAAATTGACGTGGCTGCCCGCTTGCGGGCCGAAAACGTTCGGGTGATTGCCGTAAACAAGCGTGGGAAAGAACGGACTGAGGGGATCAAGAACCGCCATTTAGAAACACTGCGGGTTACCTTCAACATTGCTGAGAATAGCGTGGCCCCCAAGGAGGCGGTAGATATCTTTATCCGCATAATAGAGCCTGGTGGCAATGTGCTATTCGACGTGGCTACTACGTCCGGTGAATTCACCGTAGAAGGCCGTGGGTTGTTGTATACTGCTAAGCGCACCATCCTGTTTGATAATACCCGCCAGCGACTCACTTTCGAATATGTGAAAGGGGGAGAATACGTGAAAGGAGAGCACACGGTCGAACTGTATTGTGACGACTACTTTATCGGCCAAAGTAAATTCACGGTGGAGTAATTCCTCTCAGAGTAAAGACTTGAAAGCTCACACAGGCAACTGTGTGGGCTTTTTTTATGAAAGGAGGATCTTTGCTGTTTAGTAGACGAGGCTAGGTAGCAAAACAACTACGATTCAGTTATCTCTCACTAGCCCTTCCT
>JBCBHI010001022.1:0-2337 GCA_038525885.1 Bacteroidota bacterium | reverse complement strand
GGCCTACAAAGTACCCCGGATCATTGAGTTCCCCGAGTCGCTACCCAAGACCATCAGTGGGAAAATAAGGCGGGTGGAACTGCGAGCCAACGAGGCAGAAAACAGGATAGCCAAAAAGACGGTGGAGCACGAATATTTTCATGCTAAGTACTAAGCACGACCGGAGTGCCACCCTTATCCATGGTTGGCAGGTGAAATCATTCCACTGTGGGGGCATTTAGCCACCCTAGGTATGGGGAATGTACATAGGATGTAGCGGCTCCAAATGCAATAGCTAAGGGAGAAAAAAGGCTCATGTTTGTAACAAAATGATGACTCTTTCCGAGTGATTTTTTGGGCTAAAAACTTGCGAATTGAATCTTTTATGCATGAATAATTTATCAGACAAAATAATTTGAGTTGTATCTACAAATCATCGAAGAATTCCTGACTTTCGTGCCGTCAAAACTCTGCTTCATCGGAAGGTTATTTATAGTAAAAATTGATTAATGACCTTTGAAGTTGGTTTTTAGATTACACCCAAGGCGTGACCAGCCGATTACCAACGGGTTGGGCGCTACACGATTGATACGCATGAAAAGTTTTTCCTTACCCCTTTCCCTTATTTTCCTTTTGATGGTGGCTTGTAGTCCGTTAGGCTCCTACCAGGCTAGCCTCAAAAACTCTGACCAGCTCATGATGTATACCGTATTACCGGTACCAACCCCTGCAGAAAACCAAACCAACGAGAAGAACTATCTGAATGGGTATCAGGTACAAAGCCCGGTATTTCTGGCTAGGTACGAGCAAGACCGCTTACGCCAAGCACTGACCCGCAGGGGTTCTGTCGGCAAACATGAGCAGGCAGACTGCCCTTTTATTGCCAAATACGGCGTGGTCATGGAGGACGGCTCCGCTCTCGTCATTGGTAACTACTCCTGTGGCGGTTCCGGTATCAGCATCGCTTCCAAATCCGGGGAAAATGAACTGTACTCGCTCAGCGATGAGGTAGAGCAGTCATTGGCCAGCATTGCGGTTACTAATTAGCAGGGTTCGAGGTTGGAAGTTAGAGGTTGGAGGTTGGAAGTTCGAGATTCGAAGTTGGAGGTTGGAGTTTCCAATGTTCAGCCGACTCTAGTCCCGAGTAGGGACGGAATACGGTAACCTAGTACGTAAGTGCTAGGCCTACGAGGCCTATACTCTAAGAAGTCCACGGAGTGAACGACATTTCATAGCGATTGACCCAGCTCCAAGAGCTTAGGCTAAAAGGATGCCTTTGGCCTCTGAGTCACCTCCAGAGCTGTAAGATCACCCTATTGCTTACCAAAACGCTCTTGCCAGATCTACATTTTCATCGATGAACGGATGGTTAACCGACAGCATTTGGGGCATTTTGGTTTTTAGCGCCTCAAAATCCGATTCTGGAATCATGCAGTCCCTGTAGCGGACAAGATGAGGATCGTGCCGCATCCGTCCGTTTACACTCAGGACCTCAATCCAAGAAGAACTCAAATCCTGCGCACCGTAGTATCTTCTTAGTTCACCCCTGACAAACAGGACCGTATCGGGTACCGGAGTCTCATGATAGTCCAGCAGGGTATACGCCATCGTGGTGAGGGTATTCACCAGCACTTGTACCTCCGGTTCATCCGGTGGATGGGCGTGTAGTTGGAAATAGAGTAGCCACGGGCTCTGATAGGGCCATGAATCTCTCCAGTTCCAAGCATGGCGCATGCGCCCCTGCCGCAACAGGTAATCTGCCATTAGCAGGGTATCCAGAGGTAAGGGCCTTATAGGGTAGAAAGCATCCCAAATAGGAAAAAGCCCTTTCTCCATAGCGGGCGAATACGCGACTGTAGCACGGGAGTAAAAAGAATCTGGTAGCACCACCCCAAACTGCTGTTCGGTATATTGGGCATGAGTTTCCCTGAGATGTAGCCTAGGCTCTTCTACATACCCTCTTGGGTTTGGGAGATAGGGTTCGGGAACTATACTGGCCAACCCCCAGGCGATTAACAAAAGGGAAGCCGGTAAGCTGAGGTACCAGCCCGAAAACCGATACACGCGCAATACGGGTCCCCATATTTGCAAAAAGAGAAACACGGGCAACAAGACCAGCAACCAGGCCACCTCACCGGAGAATGGCAGGAGCTTGGGTAACTGGCTGGAAATTACCCCAAGCGCCCCGAGCCCAATGCCCAGCCTGCCCCCGAGTATTAGCAGAGAGACCAGAAGGAACGTACTGGTGGTGAGTGAGAGTAACAGGTGCCTTCGAATACGGCGTGGAGGACGTACCCAAAGCACTCGAAGGGCAAAGCTGCCAATTAGCAGTGCTATAAGGGCAAAAAAGAAGTTGAG
>JBCBHI010001021.1:0-2338 GCA_038525885.1 Bacteroidota bacterium | reverse complement strand
GGTGCCGCTTAGCGGCTTGTACGAGGACTGGTTTTTGGATTATGCCAGCTACGTAATCCTGGAACGGGCCGTACCGGCTGTAGAGGATGGCCTGAAGCCCGTACAGCGCCGCATCATGCATGCCCTGAAGGAAATGGACGATGGCCGTTTCAACAAGGTGGCTAATGTGATTGGGCAGACCATGCAGTACCACCCGCACGGTGACGCCGCTATCGGAGATGCCATCGTTAGCTTGGGCCAGAAGGAGCTATTGCTGGAAACCCAGGGCAACTGGGGGGATATCCGGACCGGGGACAGTGCCGCTGCTCCGCGGTACATTGAGGTGCGGCTTAGTAAGCTGGCCCTGGAGATTCTTTACAACCCGCAGACTACCGAGTGGCAGCTGAGCTATGACGGACGTAAGAAGGAACCCGTCACCTTCCCGGCCAAGTTCCCCTTGCTACTAGCCCAGGGGGTAGAAGGCATTGCGGTGGGGCTCAGTACCAAGATTATGCCTCACAACTTCCAGGAGCTGTGTAAGGCTTCTATGGATGTGCTGAAGGGCAAGAAGACCAACATCCTACCGGATTTCCTCAACGGTGGCATGATGGATGCCAGCGACTACAACGAGGGCCTACGGGGCGGGAAAATCCGCGTGCGGTCGCATATAGAGGAGGTAGATACCAAGACCCTGGCCATCCGGGATATCCCTTATGGGGTGACCACTACCAGCCTGATAGAAAGCATCTTGAAAGCCAATGACAAGGGCAAGATCAAGATCAAAAAGGTAATAGATAATACCGCCAAAGACGTAGAGATTCTGGTCTCCTTGGCTGCTGGTCAGTCGCCGGACGTGACCATAGATGCCTTATATGCCTTCACGGACTGTGAGGTGTCCATCTCGCCGAATGCCTGTGTGATTATTGAGGATAAGCCTCACTTCATATCCGTCAATGAACTGCTGAAGATCAACACCTTCCGGACCAAGGAACTGCTGCGGCGCGAGTTGGAAATCCGTAAGGGTGAGTTGATGGAAAAACTCCTTTTCAGCTCCCTAGAGAAGATATTCATCGAGAACCGAATCTACCGGGATATTGAGGAAGTAACCACCTGGGAAGGGGTAATCGAGACCATAGATGCAGGGCTGGAGCCTTGGAAACCCGAGTTTTACCGGGAAATTACCCGCGACGATATCATTCGCCTGACGGAGATCAAGATCAAGCGGATTTCGAAATACGATAGCTTCAAGGCCGATGAACTCATGCGGAACATGCAAGAGGAATTGGCCCAGGTAGAGCACCACTTGGCAAATCTGACGGACTATGCCATAGCCTACTACCAGAAGCTACTGGATAAGTTTGGTAAGGGGCGTGAGCGCCGTACTGAGATTCGTAGCTTCGATACCATTAAGGTGCACGCTGTGGTAGCCAACAACGCTAAGCTGTATGTAAACCGGAAGGACGGCTTTATTGGCTCTGGGCTGAAGAAGGACGAGTTCGTGTCGGACTGTTCGGACATCGACGATATCATTGCCTTTACCCGCAGTGGTACCTTCAAGGTAGTGCGCATGGGCGATAAAGTGTTTGTAGGCAAGGACATCATTTACGTAGGCGTCTGGAAGAAGGGCGATGAGCGCACGGTGTATAATGCCATCTATCTGGATGGTAAGAGCGGCCGTAGCATGGTGAAGCGTTTCCAGGTGCCGGCCATTACTCGTGACCGCGAGTACAACGTGACCAAGGGCGAGAAGGGCAGTAAGGTCCTTTACTTTGAGGCCCGGGCCAACGGCGAGACGGAGAAGGTAACCGTAACGCTTTCGCAGAATAGCCGCGCCCGGATCAAAGTCTTTGAGTTCGATTTTGCCGAGGTGGACATCAAAGGCCGAGGGGCAGGAGGGAACATCATGACCCGCTACCCGGTGCGCAACGTGAAGTTTAAAATGCTGGGCGAGAGCTCCCTGGGTGGGGTAGACGTATTCTATGATGCCACCATTGGCCGTCTGAATACCGACGATCGGGGAGATAAGCTGGGAAGCTTCCAAACCGAAGACCGGATTCTGGTCATTTACAAAAACGGGCAGTACGAACTGACTGATTTTGAGCTCACCAACCGCTATGAGCCCGATCAGGTAATGCTGATTGAGAAGTTTGACGGCCAACGCGTAATCTCAGCCGTGTACAAAGACGGCGAGAGTAAGGACATGTACGTGAAACGTTTCTTGATCGAAACTACCTCGCTCAATAAGAAATTCCTTTTCATTACCGATCATCGGAGTAGCAAGCTGGAAGTGGTCACCAGCGACCCTGCGGCGCAATTGGAGATCACCCACAAGGCACCTCGGAAGGGAGAACCTGAAGAA
>JBCBHI010001020.1:0-2339 GCA_038525885.1 Bacteroidota bacterium | reverse complement strand
TAAATCCGTAGATGAGTTCCGTGATGAGCTGCTGCCAGACATGCGGGAGAACCTAACGGTACAAACCATGCAGCGTGCCATCTCCTCGTACTCCGGCACCAAAGTTCCTCTAGGGGTGAAACCTAGGTTCCCTCCTTTGCGGCCTGAGCCAGGATCTTCTGAATGCTCTCTTGCCAGGTCCTCAAAGGTGGCTTCACCCCGCTGGATTTGACCGCGCAAATCCAACAAGAAGTCTCGCACACGCTGTTTCTCCTTTTCGCTAGTAGTGGCTTTCTTCACAAACTGACCTACTACAAATTCGGTGGAAAAGAAAGGCAAGCTGTCCCGAGGAATTTGCTGGTAAAAGCGTTTTACTTCCCGTGGGGTCACCGTGATGTTCTCGGTGATGGTACGCTGCATGGTTTGTACCGTTAGGTTCTCCCGCATGTCTGGCAGCAGCTCATCACGGAACTCATCTACGGATTTACCATACACCCGCTGAAATTCCGCTTCATTAGGAAACTGAGCAAGGGCATTGCTCATGGCAACATCCAATTGAGAGAGCACCTGACCTTCATCCACAATCACCGAATCTATCTCGGCCTTGGCTACCAATACTTTGTTCAGTACCAAGCTCTGCAATATTTCACATTTAGCTTGGGTAGAGGGACTAGCCCCTCGGGCCAGGTAGTTGGCGTATCCCGCTTCCAGCTCAGAACGCAAGATGATATAGTCGTCTACCCGGGCAACAATATTGTCCACCAAATTACCACGTGATGGTTGTGCTTGGCTAAAACCCAACACTCCTAGTCCACAGACTAGCAGCAAAAGCCTTTTATTCATAAGAAAAGATTTCAAAGTCATTCGTCTCTACCGCACGTTGGAATACATCATCTTCCAACTGGTTTGTAAGTTCCACTTTCCGACGATTGATGATGATTTGGCGAATTTGTTCACGGACAAAATCCAGCGGAGCTAGTTGCCCGCTCAGCTGAAAACCCTTGAGGTGCAAAAAGTAGTAGTAATCCTCATCCTCTCCCTGCACAAAGGTATTGTCCTGCAAAAAAGAGGCCCGGTCTTCCAGGCTATTCCAAGGGGAGGATTTTACCATCTCGTTGAAATTTACCCAAGTGGTATCATCCAAGGTGTAGCTTTCGGCAAATCGGAAGCAGTAAGAGTTAATTTCTTCCTGATCAGCCGGAAGGTCCGTTTGGAAAACCTGAATGAACCGTTCTTGCTGCGGAGCTGCTTTGGTCAACCGCACAAACTTTCCTTGTACAATGTTCTGCTTCAGCCGAAAGTTGTCCTCGTTCTCTTGATAGTAGGTATCTATCTCTTCGGAGGATACCTCCTCATTCAACGTTTGCTCCACATAGTACTTTTGGTACTCGTACACCATAAGGGCGTAGCGATAATCCAAAATCTTGCGTTCAATCTCCGCTTCATCAAAGTCAATCTTAGATGCTGCCTCTTGCAGCATGAGCTGTTTCTGAATCCAGGCGTTTACGAAACGATTCATGATGGCCGCACTGTCCTCCGTAGAGGTATTCGGCTTAACGATTCCTTCCACATCCTGCGGATACAGAAATGCATTGTGGGCCCGAGCAATGGGGTTAATCTCCGGTTCCACTACCGGATCGGGACTACTCACCTGCAAATACTCACAGCCCGTCAGTATCCACAGACCCGCAAAAAGGCCAATAAGTAGGTGTTTAGTCAAGGCCATAGGCTTGGAAAACAGCTTTTCGGGCTTCCTCATTCACCGATACGGGGAATTTCTCACGCAATTCGCCCAACCACTCTTTCTCTAAAAAGTCCTGGTAGTCAGAAATCACTGCACCCCGTACTTCAGTCAGTTGTTTCTGAGCACCCGGTTGTATGTTTTTGATCCATACAAAGTAAGAACGGTTGTCCCAGGTGATTTGGTGTTCGCCAATCTCCCAAGGCACTTCGTTCAAGATAGCCTCTTTGTCCTGTTCGTAGAGTCCTTCCTTGGCCACCAAAGCAAGCGGTGCGTCCCGGTTGAAGTAGCCTTCCATGGCTTGGCTTCTTTCGCTAAACACGGAAAGGATAAGTTGTCCTTCTTGTCTCCGGCTTTTGCCAAACGAAACATCTATCCGGTCTTCGGCAATGCCTCGCTCAGTGAGGTAGGTAGTGACAGAAGCGTAACCCAGAGAGTCATCCCCTTTCATTTGTACATCCAAGGCCAGGGTAGCCGTGGGGTCATTTACCAACAGTGTAATGGCCTCATTCAAAATCAGGCGCTGGCTGTCATTCACCATGCGCACTGGCCCGGTGAAGCTCACATCCCGATCCAACACTTGGGTAGGGAAAACTCCGTCCTGCACGAAAGAGACAGC
>JBCBHI010001019.1:0-2339 GCA_038525885.1 Bacteroidota bacterium | reverse complement strand
CGATTTCAAGAAGCTCAAACTCAACCATAAAAGTGGCGGAGGCCCTTATGAGCGGTTCAAGATGAAGATCGAAGCTGGGGGAGCCGTGGACCCACAAACGGGCAAAGTCACCTCTGGTGGTAAGAAAAAGGTTCAGATTACGGCCCAGCAGGTAGATACTTTCCCTGCCGGGTAGATGTATACTAAACCTTGTAGGTTTCCAAAACCTATAAGGTTTGCGAAACTCCTCTCTGGAAACGGAGCTCAAAGAAGTCCCTGGAAGGGATGCTAGATATTTGCCCCCAAAGGTGACTTTGGGGAGTGGAAAGCCGATCAGCCAATCAAGTCCTCGGAGAGGACGGCACCTTGGTCCCTTGCCTCCTCTAAGGCAACCAAGTTTGCTTCGAGTTAGGCAAGAGCCTGAAGCTGAAAGCTTCTTCGGGACCGGGAGTTCCAAGCTGAGCGCTTGAAACAGGTAACGGTGGATAGATTTCTGTAGGGCGGGAAGCATGCTTCCCGCCCTACAGAAATCTCTACCCTCCCTACAGAAATCTTGGCAGCCTTATGGCATTACTTGCCCCCTATCCTATGAGCACGAAGTGCTACAAATGAAATTATACCTGGCCTGCGGACCGCTTAGGACTCACCCTTGCTGGGGCTATACAGCACAGCCGATCATTTCACCTAAATAATACTCGGCCACCTATGCCAACATCCTTCAAACCCTGGTAGGGTCCCGCATGATTCGCCAGACCTTGGATGGCTCAGTTGAGGTTATTGAAGTATTTTACTGAGATTGGGACCCTACCAGGGTTTGGCCGCCCCAAAAAGCAAAAAAGCCCTCACCCAAGCAGGATGAAGGCTATCTTGTGGAATTCCTTCGACTCAATTGGTCAAATCAACAATATCAGCACCCGGGTGGCTACTGGTATTGAAAACAAACTTAGAGTCGGGTATGCTCACGTTCACCTTGTAGTTGGTCAACATAAAGGCATATTCTGTATTGCCGCGGTCCCACATAGTGTACTGTTGCAGCTGGTAGGTAGCTTTGTCTACCGCCAGGCGAATTCTGTAGAATTGTGTGGAGTTGGCAGACTCTGGAATTAGGTCGATCATATGACAAGCCTTACCGTTTATGGTTTGGTCCGCTAGCTTAGTATACTTATAGCCTCTCTTGTAGATGTTGTAGATTTCGGAAGGGTTAATGCTCCCCTCTTCTGGGTAAAAGAAGTCGATGGTAATTTCATTCACCTCCTCCAGATAGACATACACCTTCTCGCCATCATTGGCCATCTGTTGGGATCCCATATCCAGCCAATATCTATTGCCACTTACGGCAATTTGCCCAGAGATTTCCTCTCTCAGTCCGCTACCGTCGTTGGACAGAACCTGCACTAAGTCTGCGGAGAAGGAGGTGAGACCTTGGTATTTATTACTCATGGCGTCTAGCACCTTTCGGGCTTCAGGGTCTTGCTGCGCCCACGCAGCAGAGGTTAGGCTAAGTAATAATAGAAATAGAGTGCGTTGCGTGAATGACTTCAACATGTTCTAATTATCAGTTTATGACCGCAAAACTACGCGTTATCCTTGAGACCATTCAATAATTGTTCCAAAGCGTACTCATCCGTGACTAAAACTTCTCGGGCCTTGCTTCCTTCAAAGGGACCGACAATCCCGGCAGCCTCCAGCTGGTCTATCAAACGGCCTGCCCGGTTATACCCCAGCTTCAGCTTGCGCTGGATCAAACTGGTACTACCCTGCTGGTGCAATACAATTACCCGGGCCGCATCATCAAAGAGGGCATCGCGCTCGCTGAGGTCAATTTCGCCTACGCCACTTTCTTCCTCATCGCCACTGAACTCGGGCAGCAAATAGGCATCGGGATACCCGCGCTGGGAACCAATAAACTCGCAGATTTCTTCTACTTCAGGCGTATCCACAAAGGCACATTGCAGGCGGATAGACTCTGAGCCCATGTTGAGCAACATATCTCCCATACCCACGAGCTGTTCTGCGCCACCCGCATCCAGAATGGTACGGCTGTCTATTTTGGAGGTAACCCGGAAGGAAAGTCGGGCCGGGAAATTGGCCTTGATGATACCCGTAATCACATTTACTGAGGGCCGCTGGGTGGCCACCACCAAGTGGATGCCAATGGCCCGGGCTAGCTGCGCTAGTCGTGCAATGGGGGTTTCGATCTCTTTACCTGCCGTCACCATCAGGTCCGCCAGCTCATCAATCACCAGCACGATATAAGGCAGGTAGCGGTGCCCGTTGTTGGGGTTCAGCTTGCGGTTCTTAAACTTGGCGTTGTACTCCTTGATGTTCCGGCACTGGGCATCTTTCAGTAAATCGTACCG
>JBCBHI010001018.1:0-2344 GCA_038525885.1 Bacteroidota bacterium | reverse complement strand
GAAAACCTGTACCTTAATATTAGTACCCGCCGTGCGGTCTATGGAATGCATTCCATGCCTATGCGCATAATCTAAGATATGCGCATTCCACTCCTTCCTATCCGGTGTACTGAGCATCTCGGCGATGGTATACAAGGACCAATCATCGCCCAATACCCCCAAGTCTTTTAGTGCGGCATAGCCGTATAGGCTGTTGACTACACTATGCAGGTTTGCACTGATGATGTGGAGGGGACGGTGCTGCCAGCCTTTCTCTGCGATGAGTTCCTCAATGTAGGAAGCCCAGCGCTCACCATGGAAATGATGACCAATACGGTCACGAAGGGTAGAACTGAATTTGATCTGCCGTTCTTGCTGTTCATCAGCATCCTCATCCATAGACAACTTACCCAACCAGTATACGGTATGGAAAAGCCCGTGACGTTCGTCTCGGCTATGCGCCAAACGGTGGTATGCATCCTGAGTTTCTTCATAAGTACGCCCGAGCAGGGTACTGAGGTAGGAGAATGCCTGATCACGATACTCAATCCCCAGATGCTGGCCCACAGGCTCCCCTTCTCCGCCCAGCATGATTTCTTCCAGCATTTTCCATTCGTGCGTCAGGTGACCATCGTGGTCGCGCGCATTGCGGGCTATCTTATGCGCCTCCATATACATGAAGGTGAGGTGAGTAAGGATGTCATAGATTTCCGAACGACCACGAGTCACTTCAATCAACATGGTATCCTCGTCCAACCGGAAACAATTTCTCCTACGTTTTTCGGGAATAATCACCTCCAAACCACTGCCTTTTCGGTACCCTTCATCTGCAATCAATTGGACGAAACGGCACTCTTCAATTCCTAAAGGCAAGCGGTCTATTATGTACACTAACCCCTCTAGCTCCACCTTCTCAGCGTCAGCAATAGAGCCATAAATCTCAGGTTTGAGGGCGTATAAAGCCTCTCGCAGTGAGTCTCCACTTCGTCCGCTGGGTTTGTAATACCCTCGGTTGAAAAGGTGACGCATGGTAACATATAGACGGGCGATGGCGGTGCGAGACTCTTGGGCGCGGGTGCGGGAGGGAAAACTCATGTGGTAGGAAAAATTGAAGTAATTGGGTGCAAAACTAGCTATTTCCGGGTATTTTTCGTCGATGGCTTCTTGGATTCAATACCTACGTGCTCCATATCCCTATCGGGAATCTCCTTCTCATGGCCGGCGGGTAATTTTGTTCGCTAGTTTATTCGTTGGCCTGTTCCTACTCATTTTTCAGCCCTTTGGGTTAGCCGCCTGGAATCACCCACTAAAAACATGGGCACTGTTGGGATACGGGGCCGTAACAGCCCTGGTATTGGTAGCAGAAGTATACACCCTCCGCTGGGTATTTCCTCGCTGGTACAACGATGTGCAGTGGACCCTGGGTAAAGAAATCCTTACCCAGCTCATCATCATCTTATTAATTGCTGGGGGCAACTTATACTACAGTACTTTGATTGGGGTAGCCCATCTCAACTGGCAAGGGTTTCTTCGTTTTCTGGGTATGACGATGGCGGTAGGTTTGTTTCCGTCGGTGCTGCTTACTACCAGCAACTTTTTCATCCAAACCAGAAAACATGAGCAAAAAGTTGATTTCCCCCAGGAGAGTCATCCCCCCGTTACCGAGACCCCTATTACTTTAATTGCCGAAAACGGTAAGGATCAAATCACCCTCAACCAGTCCACCCTCAGATACATAGTGGCAGCGGACAACTATGCCGAGGTGGTTTGGGATGATGAAGGTCAAAAAACTAAGTCCCTACTGAGATCTCCCCTTAGTCGGTTAGAAAAACAACTTAACCAGCCTCATGTAGCCAGAGTACACCGCTCCTATATCGCCAATTTGGAGAGGGTAGAACAAATAACGGGTAACGCCCAAGGGTACCGACTGCACAAGGCAGAGGAAGAGATTCCCGTCTCTAGAAGTTATGGACCTGCCATTGTAAACCAAGTAAAGAGCCTGCTAGAGCCTACTGCTTAATAGGGGTCCCAAGCATGTACTTGGACTCCTTCTGAATAGGCCACCCGAGCTGGAGGCCCCTGCACTAAGGATTCAAATTGGGGGTATTGGAAATTAAAATTTGACACCGAAGCCTCTTTCAATTGCCAGGGCGCATGTTTTGTTGGGTAGGTCCTAATAGTATTGCCCACCGGCTGGTGAATAGCATAACGCTCCGTTAACCAGGTGTCTAGTGCGTTGGCTTGAATGCGCTCACCAATTACATACTGCAATGCAAGCTGGATACCACGTCTACCATGACGGGCAGATACTTCTTGGGAGGAATATCGAATTCTGGAATAGGAATAGGGTAGCCCAGAAATATAC
>JBCBHI010001017.1:0-2344 GCA_038525885.1 Bacteroidota bacterium | reverse complement strand
CTATCTTAGGTATGGCGTTCCAGAGTTCGTTACGTACTTCCCGCGCGTGGTTAAGGGCACGAGCCCCAGAGGCGGTGATGGTGAAATAGCGCTTGGGTTTACCGCCGCGAGTAGGGTCCGTTTCTCCCCTACGGGAGCTGAGGTATCCTTTTTGTTCCAGGCGGCGCAGGGCAGACTGCATGGCCCCTACGCTTACTTTTCTATTCAACCGATCTTCAATCTCATCCTTGATGGCCACCCCGTACGCTTCATCAAAGAGCACCCCAATGGTAAGCATTACCACCTCTTCGAATTCACCTAAAGCATGTTCCTTCATAGCAATGTCCTAATCGTAGTATTGTAAATTAAAGCAAAATTTTGCCAATGGCCTAATGGTAGTATTGCTTTGGGCTAGAAGATATATTTTATCACTACCAACCAGCACCGCCCTGATCTAACCCTTATCCTCAAGTTCAGGGACAGGAAGTAAGGTTTTGATGTCCTGGAAGTTGCTGTACGATGAGACTCAAACCACCTCACCCTTCGGGCACTCCTCCTTAAGTAAGGAGGAGAATTAATACGTCCTTCTTCCTCGCCGTTGTCGGTGTTTAAGGGCTGCAAGCCCGTCACCGACAACCTCTGCGGCCAAGGTAGGAATGCCGGAGCCTTTAGACATCGGTTGATCAGGGAAAGGATTTGAAAACAAAAACCACAGAATGCATAAAACTTTTTATTATTTGACGTTTACAGGTAAACACAAACCTTACAACCGCTACATGCTACTCAACAACAAGCCCTTGTTGCTTTTGACCCTTTTGGGTTTGACCTCCCCATGGGCCCACTGCCAAACCACTTTTACAGATCCTCGGGACGAGGAACAGTACCCGGTTATTCAGATAGGGGATCATGTTTGGTTTCAAGAAAACCTGCGGGTGCTCACCCCAACTAGCTGGTGTGCCGAGCATCCTGACTCGGAGGCTTGTGACTACGGCAACTATTACTACGCCTCCGACCTCATCAGCGCATGCCCTACAGGGTGGAGGGTACCCTCATGGCCAGACTACCGGGCTGCCATTGCCGTGGTGGAACAACACTATGGAGTAGAGCTCATTTCCCAAAAGGGACGAATTAAATCCTACACGCTCAACAAGGCCCTGCAACTGGAAGCCGAGACCCTGGAAGGGTTTACCATACTAAACGACAGTACGTTTTTTAACATGACCAACACCGGGTGGATTCAGGGTGACAAATGGAAACCTTCTAAGGCCGCCAACCAGTGGATTATTCATGAGTTTTCTAACAATCCCAAGCCCCATGTACACATAAAACCGGAGCATACCCTGATGCACTCGCATGACTACAACATTCTGGACAAACCCAGGAAGGTGCGCCGGTTTTCGGTCCGTTGCATTCGGGACGCGGAATAAAAAAGCCCAGGGACCATTCCCCGGGCTTCACAAGTCTTATTCTAATTTCCTGTTGTAGGTAGGTGTAACGAGCAATAGAAAAAATCAGCTAGTATTAGTTTACTGGGAATAAGAGCGCAAGCTGTACGAACATCGTGAGCCTGCACGGATCATAGGTCCCGGTATCGGGCTAGGGAAAGAAAAGGTGTTGGCGCCGTAACGCCTGACTGTAGTATAGGTAGAAAAAAGAGGAAGGTGTGTAATTTCCTCCACAACACACGAAAACGCGGCTGGCCTGGTAACGGAAGCCGTACGTACGTTCCCAAGGGAATCAAAGGATGCATAGGTAAAGTTAAATGGTTGCGTACAGTCTTACCATGCAGTGTGTCTAGAGTGAGGGGGTTATGTTCCGTTAACGCCACCCAGCGGAGGATAGTATAAGGGGTCAGTAATTTTTCGTAGGCTGTGTAATTATGCGGATGTTTTCAATACTGCCAAGGCCAGTTGCAATTGCCCGTTGGGCCTTAGTATTTTGCTGACCGTGAAATTCCTCTCTACACTTCTATTCCGACTTTGCCTTGCTTTCAGTACCGTTTGGTGGGTGGCCTTTCCCTCCCAGGCTCAGGTAGAAATCATCGTCAACCAAATCCCGGATAACACCCCTTCAGGAGACACCATCTTCATTGTGGGTAGCTTCAACCAGTGGAACCCCGATGACCACCGTTACTTTCTCTCCCCCAGAAAGGACGGCACTTTGGGCCTGGTATTCGAGATAGAAGCGGCCTACTTTGAGTATAAATTTCACCGAGGCAACTGGAGTTCCGTAGAGGGAAGTGAGCTGGGCGAACCCATGGCCAACCGGCCCTTTATTCAGCAGGGAGAGGGCCTTAATACCCAGACGGTACAGATAAAATCGTGGGAAGACCTGGAACGGTACAAGATCACGGTGCAGGCACTAC
>JBCBHI010001016.1:0-2346 GCA_038525885.1 Bacteroidota bacterium | reverse complement strand
ACCACCACCGCCTTCAAAGTGGATATCGGCTAGTGAAATGAGTTGCCAGTCGTGGTTGGCTTTGGTTCGCCACTCTTCCAGAGAGCTGGCCACTCCGGCGTCATAATACTCTACCTGCTCGTAAAGATTCCGAATGCTTTCATCCAGATAATCAGGGGATTGCCCTTCCCGTACTTTGGCGTAGGAGACAAAACTGGCTCCATGGAAAGCAAGGATTTGGTCCTGAAATCCTGGGCTATGAATCCAGATTTGGGGATTGAGGTGCTGCGGTAGTTCTACATCCGCCACTACACTGCCTACGGTATAGGGGAGTGCTTTATCCGTTCGTGAAGAAGACACCAATATCGTCTCGCCCACCGGAGTTGCATACCCAAACAGTTGCTTGGCCAGGGACTCGGTAAGGACGGCTTTGCCTTCTTCCCCCAGAGCCTTCTTTGGGTCTCCTATCAAAGGATTGCCAGGAAACAGATCAAAATAACCTGCATCCGCATGGGCCACCTGAAACTCATCCAGGCTTACATCGCGTTCCGGCACTTGTAACTCCGTGGTCTCCATGCGGAAGTTGATCGCTCGTTCTATTCCCGAATATTCAACCTGTAGCCGAGCCGTAAGCCCCTCAGGAGCTACTGCATAAGGCCGGTCATGAAATACCCAGGAGATTCGGTAGATACGCTCGTGGTCGGGTATGTGCCGATCGAAACTAAACTCCTGCTGCACATACAGCAGTAGAAAGCCGCTCAAGCTAATGCCCAAGGATAACCCCAATAGATTGATGGCACCGTAAACTCGGTATTTGGCCAGGGTACGGAGAGCGAGTTTTAGATAATTGCGAAGCATGTGAATCTCAGTTCTTTGGTTGATAGGAATAAGTACCTTGCAGGAGGGTTACCAGATTTCCTCTCGCCGTTGTGGGTGTTTAAGGGTGCGAGCCCGTCACCGACAAGGGCTAGAGGAAGCAGGCAGGATCTATGAAGAATCCTGCCTACCAAAACCTTTACCGTTATTCGTCGCGTAAGGACTGTACCGGATTGAGACGTGCTACCCGCCAGCTTTGGAAGCTCACGGTCATCCAGGCGATGAGCAGTCCGGCCAGCCCACCCACCAAGAATATCCAGGGGGAGAGGTCAATCTTATACACAAAGTCTGACAGCCACAGGTTCATCAAGTAAGCCGCTACGGGGGCTCCTATTAGGAAGGAGATGAGCACGAGTCGGGTAAAATGACGGTTGAGCATACCTAACAGTTGTCCCTCCGTAGCTCCCAATACCTTGCGCACGCCCACCTCCTTGGTACGACGCTCTGCGGTGAAGGCCGCCAAGCCAAACAAGCCTAAGCAAGCAATGAAAATGGTAAGCCCACTGAAGATGGCAAATACTTGAGTTAGAGTTTCTTCCGCTTCAAACAGTTGGCCGAAGGTTTCATCTAGAAAGCCATAGCTAAAGGTGGTTTCTACCTGCAAGCCTTCCCATATACTTTGGGCGGCCGCAATCACCTCTGCCGTTTGGTCGGCCTGGTAGCGAATGGTGATGAAATTCGTATTCATAGGCATATTACGGCCATTCTGAATGAGCATACCCAGGGAGCCAATGCTCTGATTGAAATCCGCCATGTGGAAGTCTTTCATCACGCCCACTACCGTATAGTGCGAGGGCTGCCCAGGAAAAGGCGATGAATAAACCACCTGCTTGCCTAGCACGGGGGCTTCCAGCCCAAACTCCGCTACTGCGGCTTCATTGAGTACAATAGCAGCACTGTCCGAAGGAAATTCATCGCTGAGGTACCGCCCCTCTTTCAACTCTAGCCCTAGCGTAATGTCGAAATCAGGATCGGTTTGAATGGTAGACAGCGTGGTAGTCTTATCCGAACCGGGTAGGGTCCAGAAATCTCCCCAGGCATAGGTACCCGGAATACTGGTGGTGCCCGAGGCAGAGATTACCCCACTTTGAGACCGGATGGCATCCATGTAGGCGTACAGATCATCGCCCAGGTTGTCAGTATCCTCAATGAGCAGTACCTGGTCACGATTAAAGCCTACATCGGCCTGGCGGGAATACTGCCACTGGCGCAGTACTACCAGGGTACAGATGATCATGGCCATGGAGATAGAGAACTGCAGCACGACCAGGCCATTGCGAAGTCTGGCTGCCCCTAGCCCACGCGTAAGCTTACCTTTGAGGGCCTCAATGGGCCGGAAGGAGGTGAGGTAAAAGGCAGGATAGAGCCCAGCCAACATGGCCATAAACAAAGTAAGGAGGAAGGTAACCACCATGCGTTCTGCCAAGCTGAGGCCAAATACCATGGCATCCGGCAGCGCCCTCTGCATGGCCAGTACCTGCAGCTCATACA
>JBCBHI010001015.1:0-2349 GCA_038525885.1 Bacteroidota bacterium | reverse complement strand
ATACAGCCAAAGTCTTATCAATCAGCATTTTGGACAGGAGTGTCCAAAAAACACATACTAAATATTGTACTATACCTAAATCCCACCCCTCCACCTACCGCGTATGTTTTAATACTAAGCAATGTGGCTCATGTCTTATCCAAAACTTGAGGAGCAATTAATAGGACACTACTGGCTAGCCAAGACCCAGGATGGAGGAGATGCGGTTATATACTTCTATCAAATTAAGGCACGGGAAGGTGGCATAGTAAAGGAGTCTCGATTAGCTATTTGGACCGAGTTGATACAAGGCCGAATCACCTACAGGACAGAACCCTCTCCCTTCGCTCTGCAACAGTGTGAACGGACCCACGATCTTTGCCTCACATTTCAGGGAATCAATCAAGGCACCATCACCTTTCTGGAGAGCTCCTTTATTCTTGATCAAGAAAGATCTACGCTTGAGTTTCGCATTCTGCCCGACCATGAAATACGACAACTGTATCAGCCCATCTTAATGTAGAATGCGCACCTTTCTGTGCTATCCGATTCGAATTATGTAAACTAGCCACCTAATTTCGGTGTGCTATGTTCATCAACAAAAACTTTACTGTCCGGGGGCTATTAACCTTTTCGGGTAAACAAATCATCCTATTGCTTCTCTGGCCCTCGCTATTTGTTACCCTGTATCATTTCACTCAGTGGCCTTGGCTTAGCATCCCTTGGCTACCCATTTCAGTCATTGGTACCGCCGTGGCGTTTTATGTTGGGTTTAAGAACAACCAGGCCTATGATCGCCTGTGGGAGGCGCGAAAAATTTGGGGGGCCATCGTAAACAGTAGTCGTGCTTGGGGCAGTATGACCCGGGCCTTTGTGAGCAATCACCATAGCGAATCCTCCATCTCGGCCCATGATTTAAAGCAACACCATATCCGCCTCATTTACCGGCATATCGCCTGGCTATATCAGCTTCGCGAGCAGCTATTAGAACCCACCAGCTGGGAACACATCAACCAAAATGGCCGGATTAGGAGGAGAACCGAAGCCTCTCGCCGCGTTTTTGGCCTCGGCCTCATAGATGAAGGTGAAACAAAAGATAAGCTCAGAACGCTTCTGGATGGCGAAGAGCACTTTGACGTTTGCAATCGTAAAAACACCGCCACCCAACTCCTGGACAGGCAGGCTCAAGACCTGGCCAAACTACACCAGCTGGATTTGATTGATAACTTCCGTCATATGGAATTGCAGAAATGTTTGAATGATTTCTACACCCACCAAGGTAAATGCGAACGAATCAAGAAATTCCCCTTGCCCAGGCAATACGCAAATATGAGTTTAGTATTCGTTAGCATATTCATCTTTCTGCTGCCATTTGGGGTGGTCAACATCTTTACCGAAGATCTGGGGCAGTTAGGTCTTTGGGTTGCCATTCCTTTCACTGCTTTGATTGGTTGGGTATATATGATGATGGAAATGGTAGGTGACTACTCTGAAAATCCCTTTGAAGGTCTGGGCAATGATATTCCCATGCTGTCCCTTTGCCGTACTATTGAGATAGACCTGAGAGACATGCTAGAAGAAGCCGAGTTGCCTAAGCCTGTACCTTCTAAAAATGGAGTTTTGATGTAGAAACAACCCTTACCAGAAAATTTAACACTCCCCAAAACCATTGGTACCGTTTGGCACAACGGTAATGGCGAGGGCACGTTTTTCTAGTATATTTCCCGCAAAACCAAACCGAATGCAGGACGCTCGTTTCTTGTTGGATGCCTCCCCTTGGTTCATCTTAGTTGCATTGCTCGTAGGCCTTACCTATGCGCTCCTTTTATACTGGCGCCGGGGTCCCTGGCCTTTAAGTCTTCACCGGGTGCTTACTGCACTCCGTTTCATCATTGTAAGCTTGTTATGCTTTCTGCTATTGGGTCCCCTACTCCGCCAGATAGAAAACCAGTTCGAAGACCCAACCATCGTCATTGCCCTTGACGACTCTTCCTCTCTTGCACAAGTTACCGACAGCACCACACTGCTAGCCGTGGAGAACCAGTTGTCCGATTTAGGCGATCAACTCAGCGGAGACTTCAAGGTCGTTTACCGCTCGCTGAGCGCGCCCGAAGAGTCAGAAGATCTTAATCCCGTTGGTTTTTCCCATCCGGAATCTCCACTAGCCACCCTACTATCGGACATCAAAGCAGATTATGAAGGGCGTAATCTAGCTGCCGTAGTGCTGGCCTCCGACGGGATATACAACCAGGGTACCAGCCCTACTTTTGAAACCTACGCCTACCCTATTCATACCTTGGGCCTGGGAGACACCTTGCCCAAAAGGGACCTGAATTTGAAGGCCGTATACTATAATCAGATTGCCTACCA
>JBCBHI010001014.1:0-2352 GCA_038525885.1 Bacteroidota bacterium | reverse complement strand
TGAAGTTTAATGCCACCCGTATAGCTAATACCCAAGTCAGGGCTTTGATTTACTACCCCACTTAGTTGAAGCTCAAAATCAGGGGTAATCAGGAATTGAACCCCCAACTGCCCTGTATGGGTGAAATAACTAATGGCAGTACCGGATGAGTCTGCACTAGCCGCATTGAAAAAGGTACCCCGCAGAAGTTGGTTCATGGCATACCCTACATAAAAATTGGGATGATATACATTAATCCCAGCATTTAAGTCTGCGGAGAAAATGTTGCCTTGGTTATTTAATAAGTCCTGGTAAATCGGATCAGTTTCATCAAAAATATTGTATTCGTTGGCCTTGAGTACTGACTGTACAACCCCTGAACTGACTCCCAAGGAAGCAGATATTTCATTCCAGATGGGTATGTGAAGGGCATAAGAAAGTAGGCCTGTGGTATTCTCAAACCCACCAATATCACGGCGTGAAAAGGTGACCCCTACCCCATGCCGCTGGATAAATCTTTCTTGATATACAGCGTTTGCAAAGTTGGCGGCGGCTGAGGGGTTACTAATTCTGAGAGACTTAAAGGCCGGATTAATTTTCTCTGGAGGGCGTATACTGAAATTGGCGGCTACGAAGTAATTTTGAGGTTGGCTGGCTCCGCCGGTATTCACTTCTTGTCGTAAGGTGCTCAACCGAACACCGGCTTTCAAATCGAGATAATCTTCGATTCCGGTAAAGGAGGGGTTGATGGCGTGAGGAATCAGATAATACTGTGCAAAATGGGAAAGCTTCTGCCCCATTACCCTTTGGGAATTGCCCAATAATACGCCAAGGGTACATATCCCTACTATCCTAAACCAATACCTCATATCGTAAATGGGACGCCCAAGTGGCCGCCTGTGTGTTTTGAAGAGATTTACTCAAAAAAACAGGTAGAATGATCTTGTAGAACAGAAAGGTTTATCCTTCAATCCTACACCATCCACCTATCACAAACATACGATATTAGGGGCTTGAGGGTATGAGGTTATTCGACGAAAAGCGTCTTTTAGGGTGAATTTCACTGTTTTCAGGGAGGTGACATAAGGGATACACCTCCCTGAAAATTAATTTTTCTAAGCAAATACTTACACTCGCCTCATCAAATGGTGACGGCCGTTTGCTGCTTATCTTAGCGAGCACTGCCCGAATTAGTGTCCTGGAAGGAAATTCTTACACAACGGTTTTTCGGATTGGCTCCTGGTTGATCATGGCCCACTACAGGACTGTTTTCTCCTAGCCCTTCGATCTGGTACTCATATCCAACTGAATATCCCCCATCCTTCAAATACTTCCACACAGTTTCTGCTCGATTGAGGGAAAGCTTGTCATTGTACCCTACCTCTCCAATTTGGCAGGCATGCCCTTCTAATACCAAGGTCAAATCTTTGGCTTGATCCCACTGCTGCATTACCCGACTCAATTTGGCCTTAGCCTGATCAGATAGCGCATAGGAATCTAGCTCAAAGTAAACCGTAGTAGGGCCAGGCATCTCTCGGGGTGCAGGTTGTAGTTGTGGTTCTGGTTCTGGCTCGGGTTGTGGTTCAGGGGTTGGCTCAGGTTCTGGCTCCGGAACAGGTTCCGGTTCGGGAGCAGGTTCAGGTTCTACTGGTTCTGGCTCGGGTTCCGGTTCAACGTCAATTTCCACCTCTATATCTGTTTCCTCTTCTGGAGTATACTTGGCTTGGTAAATATCTGAAAGTGCTCCCTCTCCACGATTGGAAGAAAAGTAAACATCCCCGTTTTTACTTTGGAAATAATAGGCATCAAAGCTTTCGGAATTAATGGGTGCGCCAACATTCACAGGTTCAGACCAATTGGTCCAGGTATCATCCAGTCTTTCTGCATAGAAAATATCAGCATCACCCAACCCACCATGGCCGTCGCTGGTAAAATACAAGCGTTTCCCATCGGGGCTTAAAAAGGGGGCGATCTCGTACCCTGCCGTATTTATCTTATCTCCAAGATTGGTAAGCTCGGTGTATTTGCCCTTGGCGTTCTGCTGCAACACATACAAGTCTTCACTACCATAGGTATCCTGATAATCCATGGCAACAATTATTACTCCTGAATTATCTTCTACATAAGCATCATAAAACAGTTCTTCAGGAAAAAAACGTCGAATATTCAGATCATCGGGATCGGAAAACCCACCGCCTTCGTCTACACTGACAGTAGCGATGGATACTTTGGGGGTAACCCTAAAGCGGTAGCTATTGAGCAAGTACCACTGTGTGCCTTCTGCATTGGTTCCCAGCAGGGCATTATTGAACACATCATTTAGTCCACCTAGATCATTGGTAGCATTGCTCCAGCTACCATTTCTATATTCTG
>JBCBHI010001013.1:0-2355 GCA_038525885.1 Bacteroidota bacterium | reverse complement strand
TGGCTGGTGTGTATACGGTGGGAGATTCTACGGCCGATTTTGGGTCTTTGAATGAGGCCGTAAGTGCACTCCAACAGCGAGGTGCCGTGGATACTGTATCCTTTAATGTATTGGATGGGCAGTACGAGGAGCAAATAAATCTTGAAAACCTCAACGGGATTTCTCAAAGTGTTCCCCTGATCATCCAATCACAATCGGGTAATCCAGCATCGGTAGTCTTCTCTCAGCCATCTGGGTTAGTAGAATATCATATTTTCCGTTTCCGGGAGGTAAGTGGCGTAGTCCTACGAAATGTATCCATTAAGGTACTAGGGTATGATCGGGTAGATAATCTGGTATTGTTGGACAACGGTGCTACTCATATCCTACTGGATGGGGTACACCTAAATGGAAATTACTGGACGTATGAGGCAGGTCGCTTGCTTACAATCATCAATGGTAGTTATTACACCACTCACGATATCACTATTAAAAATTGTGAGTTTAGAAATGGTAACCGAAGTATCGTAGCCAATGGTGCTGCCTATCAATCTGTTCACTATAACTGGCAACTGATTTCCAACTCGTTTGTATGGGATGAGTCTACTGACCCCTACAGTGCGCTATATTTTGATAATATAGACTCATTGGTGTTGGATGGAAATACCATTGAATTTTTGCATCCAACCAATGCGCTAGACTTTAGCTGCGGTACACAGATCATCTTACGGTAATCAATAATGACATAAGAGTAAGAGGAATCAATGGGATCAGCGGGTTGAATGTATCTAGAGCGGATTGCTGGAATAACCTGGTGTATCTGGATGAAATCTCCTCAGGTACTGGGGCAGCTATGGCCTGGACGGGGGGTGATAATCTGGATATTTTCCATAATACTGTTTCGGTGGGAAGTAGTAACAACGCGGCGGCGGCCTTGTCTTTACAGCATGTAGATACCTTGACGGTTTACAACAACCTCTTTACACTCAATCAAAATAGCTACCCCACTGCCGTATTCAATAATCTGGTGGCGTTTACCGCAGACCATAATAACTATTGGAGTACTACTACCGCTGGGAATGTAGCCTACAATGGAGCTACCCAAACACTAGAGGAGTTTAGGAATCAGTCGGGCCAAGAACAGAACCATTTCCTGCTAGATCCACAATTCATCAACTTTTTGCCTCGGCAAGCCGGATTGGATGGCCAAGCGGTTCCCTTGTCTGCCGTGACTACAGATATTACCGGTAAGCTGAGAGATGCAATTTCTCCTGACTTGGGGGCTAATGAGGTGGATATCCTGGATTACGATGCACGGATAGCCCAAATCCTGCAGCCTCAGGTGTTGGGTTTGGTGAATGAAGTTCAAGGGCCTTTGGAAATTGTGGTAACCAATTTTGGTACCCAGGTACTGAGCCAAGTAGTCATTGGTTGGGACGTGAACGGTATTCTGGGTAGTTCGCCAGCCACTATAGCCTTAGCTCCAGGTGATTCCACCTCTGTGTTGCTAAATGATGTCCCTTGGCAAGTGGCCACCTATAATAATGCTACCGTTTGGGTGGATAGTGTTGAGGGCATCTTTGACCAAGGCAATGACTTAGATACTGCCAGGGTAGCCAATGTTCGCGTGATCCCCGAGGACCCACATTATGGTTTGCAGTTTGCCGGAGCCAATCAATTCGCCTATCTGGGAGATAAGCCTATCACCAACGCAACCGATGATGCTGCCCATTACAATTTTACCCTGGAAACCTGGCTAAGGGCAGATGCTTATCAAGATGCCTTTATCCTCGGGACCGATAATTCTTGGTTAGCCCTCCAGATGACCGCGGCTGGTAGCCTATGGGTCAATAGTTTATCCACCGTACGATTCACCAATTTTACTCCACAGCTAGGGCGGTGGTACCATATAGCACTTGTACAAGAGGTAGGAAAAGGACTTTCCCTCTACGTAGATGGGGACTTTTATGAGTTGATCACGGCCTCAGAACAGTTGGCGGCCTATCAATTGGCTTGGTATGCTGGGGGTAACCCGGCTACTCCAGCCAGCGGCTTTTTCAAGGGAGCCCTGGATGAGTTCCGATTCTGGGAAGTGGCCAGAACCGAGGAGCAACTACGTCAATTTGCCATTCGGCCACTTGACTCCATAGCTGAGGGACTGGTGCACCTTTACCCATTGCAGGAGCGTCAGGATGGCTTGGTGCTTGATTATGCCAGCGGAGCTACGGGCAATGTTGCGGGAGGGGCTCAGTGGGTGCAAGTGGCTACCCCCGTTCGCGATACCCTGTTCCAGGCGCGAGATGCAGGCTTGTACCGGTTTGTTCTGCCGCCTACGCCCTTGGCCCAAGGTGAATACCCTGTAGATGTGGTAGTGAT
>JBCBHI010001012.1:0-2355 GCA_038525885.1 Bacteroidota bacterium | reverse complement strand
ATCATCAGCAACTACCTGCATGGCATCACGTATATCCCTATCGATTTCCCAGAGGCTACAGTTTTGGAAACAGTGGAAGCATAAGAATCCTACTTTACCCTCTCCGTGATATTCAATTTGCCCAAGGCCACGAAGCTATCTTCGAGCCTTGGGCATTTTTGCTATGACGGCACTTAACTCTTTCGCTCCTAGAATAAGGGAACCCTATACATACCCATTCAGGTGAAATAACAAATAAACTGCCCTAGTTGAGGAGCGGTTTACCAAGGGAGTTTCAGTTGGATGCCCTATCAACCTCCGATACCCCCACCTGAGTTATCTTCATCCTCTCCAGAAGAAGGGTCCCATTCCGTACACCGCTGCACACCACTGACGGCCACGGGTAGGGTAATAGAAGAGGTAAAATTGAACCGAACGGACATAAATGCCATAAGCTGCCCCGGGATAGTGGTAAGACGACCGCGCCGCGTAGGCTCCAAGTCAACTGGGTGTTCCCGTCCCAACACAAAATCATACCTTCATTTTGGGTGACTTGCTTAGTCCCATCGTACAGCGAAAGCCATAATTAGCTTGACCATGAAAAGGATTAGCATGCAGTGTACCACCACATGGGGTATGCCTAGGATGATGGCCAGGTTGATACCAAGGGTTAATAGTGTACCAGCTACTACCCGTTGAGAAACTGGATTCTTAAGCCGGTTGATTAGCGCCATAGTGAGGAGAGTAAAGAACGAGAGCGCGGTTATTACTATCCAAGACTCTGGGAAAATCAGCATCAACACCGCGGGCTGAATGACGTGCAGAGTCATAAACCTAGATCGTCGTTTTGGGCTGCTCTTGTAGTAGGCATTGGTTCCTTCGGTGAAGTTGGCCACTACCCCTCCTGCCAGGTCCAAGGCCAATAGGACTAGCAGAACTCTTTTGTACCCCTGGAGTGCAATATCCCCTGCCAGAATGGATAAAGTAGCAGCAAAGGCCAGGGCCATACCATACACTAGCACCAGATCAAAAACGCTGGATCGATGGCCGTGCAACTCATGTAAAAAAACAGGAATATCGATTTTCTTGTGAAGGTTATTCATTACCATTCGCTCTATAGGTTTGTTGTCTATAGACCAAAGGTCTGGGTAACGCAGGGTAAGGCCTTTTACAATTGTTAAAAAGGAATTACTTCTTTTGGGTGCCTGCCCTAATGCGGCTCAGGCTCACTTGGCTGATGCCTAAATAGGAAGCCAGATTTCCCAGGGGGACCCTCTGCAAGAGTTCCGGATACGCTGCTATGAGATCATGATAGCGTTCCGTGGCATCTTTGATCCGCAAGTTCTCATAGTACCTGGTCAGGCGGGCAAGCTCGTACTGTTGATATTTCACCACCCAGATAGCCCATGCATGGTATTTGCGAATCAAGGTCTGTAAATCATCATAGGTGATGAGAACCACTTGTGTCCCATTTTCGGCTGCCTTGATGGACATTGTACTAGGTATCTGCTCACAGAAGCTAACTACATCAGTAAAGAAACTGCCCTCAAATTCATACCACAGTACCCGCTCTTGCTCGTCTTGTGCTTGGGCATAAACTAAGCCAGACTCAATAAACCAAAAACTTGAACAGACCCGGCCGGGCTTCTGAATGTATTCTTCCGCCTGAAAAACGCTGCGCTTGAAAAAGCCCTGGGCCAAATCAAGATCCTCAGGCTGTAATACGTCAAAGGTGGGAAGTATGCTTGATAGCTCAATCTCCATTCCTATCTGGCTTATTGGCTATTCCAGGCATAGGTGATCCCCATTCTTATGCCTGTTTCCATGAGCCTTTGCGGGTACCGCTCATTCGTGAACGGAACCAAGGCATGCGCCTTCAAATAAGGATTTACGAATACCGATCCGCCAAACTTAAAATCATAATTGAGCCCTAGTCCTAATAGGCCCCCTATTCCAGTTTGGGAATCCAATTCGTTATCGGAAGCCGTTTGAAAATCCAGAAGCAGGCCTCCGTTTAGAAATAGATACTTCCAAAAGACTGCCCTCACGGTAAGCGGCACCCCAATAAGAGAAAGACTGGTAGGGTATGGTTCTATTTCGGAACCGGGAGGTACGTTGGGGAAAATGGTCATGGAGTGGGCCGAGTATTCCAGTCCCGTCTCCAGGTAAAGTCCTGGTTGGATGGCATAGAGATAATTGAGGCCGACGCTGAAAAAGCTATCCTCGTTGTAGCTAGCGGCTCCGGCTAGGGATTGGAAACGAATAACGTCGTTATCACCGAAGGAGGAATAGGTGATTCCCAGGCGGTGTTCGCCTTGGTTTACTTCTGGTGTCTGAGCGTAGCTGGCATTCCACACAACTACCAAGGTGATAAGG
>JBCBHI010001011.1:0-2357 GCA_038525885.1 Bacteroidota bacterium | reverse complement strand
TCCGGCTGGAAGATTGAGTCCCACTGCCACCAGCGGTAGTATTCGGCCAAGCTGTACCTGGTGATATATTCCCCTTCCCCGAAAATTACGCTATCGGCTAGTACGGATTGTAGTGCTTCAAAATCAGATCTGTTCAAGGCCTCAAAGTAAGCCTCCACCACCTCTTGGTAATTGGCCTCTTCCTTTTGGCTACAGCCCATGGCTAGTGCCAAGGTGATGATTGAGAAACAGAGAATGGTTTTGCTCATGAAGTAGGGACTACGGTGCATATTTCAATGAGAATACCGTTGTTATCCCGTCATATCCTACCGTTTGCCCCCAAGGCTTCTCGGTAAGGGGTTCAAAGGCTTCAGCTCCGGCGGATATGGCACGTTGGTAGTCTGCCTCCACACTATCTGTAGTGAAACTCAAGTTGATAGCAAAAGGTGGCCTTTCTGGATCTAGTGGCTGGAAGGGTTTTTTCATATTGGACTGGGCCAGGGTATTGGAGGCAAAACCAAGCGTGGTTTCTCCCGAAACCAGTTCTCCATAGTCCTCTTCAGGAGTCATAAATTTACGGGCAAACCCAAAAGCCTTTTCGTAGAAAGCCAAGGTTTCGGGCACACTGTTAACGTACAGGACGGTATATGCGAAATTCATAGTATGAGTTTAGTTTTCTAAATACGTGCTTTTTCTATTCAATTGTCAGGGTTGATGGTGGTTCTTATTTAAGCCTGACAAAGTAGGGCTCAGTCCATCAACCTAGGGACCAATATAAATGGGTAATGGCAAATGAGAATCCGTCTTATTTGGGATTGTTAGCCGAGCAGGTATGATGTCAGAGGCACTCTGAGAATCTGGAGGTGAAAATTCATTGGCCGTATTCAAGGGTCGTAGCGTTGCTTAGGATACATCTTGCAAAGAAGGAACCTTTCCTGTGTTTCAGGGGATGTTTGGTGGAGATAGGTTGTTGGTGTCGGTCCTACCGGACCTTAAACATCGGCATCCCGAACGACAACAACGGCGAGAATATCCTGATCTGTCGCAAGACTGCCGTCTTGTGACCAAGGTCGTGGAAGTCTCCTGACTTCCCGGATGCGGAGCATCCGCACCAACCCGCCACGAGGTATGGGCTTCCTTATAAAGGTTTGCTAACCCTTGAAACTGTCGTAGGACTCCTGGCCTGTGACCTCCTCCAGAATCAGCCTCCAGGTAACCCCTCCTTTACTTGGTTAGCAGAGTTGTTGGTGTCGGTCCTACCGGACCTTAAACATTGGCATCCCGAACGACAACAACGGCTTGTGAATGGCCTCTCATTACCCAAAAGTCGATCTAGTGACTACATACATTTAGGGAAGCTGTCTCGTATTGAAGCTGAAATTTAGGTTCGCAAAATTCACTTTGGGGGTAAAAATCCTTGTTGATCGCGACCTTACCACAAAAAAAATTGTAACCTGCTCATTTACGAGGCTTTGCAACATGAGTGGTAAGACCACTTAAAGTGGTCCCACCACGAGATCATCTCCTCATTTTGTGTGATGCACATGGCATTAGGTCTACTTAGGGGAGGGATCGCCCCTTTATAGATTGTTCCCCTATGAGCGCGCAGCGCTTCTGATGAACCTATACCACGCCTGCGAACTCCGGAAAACGTGCCATGGCTGAGGCTCTGCGGCTAGCCGATCATTAACCTAAACCTATTTTATTTCCTTCTAGGTGTTCTCTCAGGATTGTTCGAGTGGACCCAACCGGACCTGAAACCTCGGACTCCCGAACGACCACTACGATAAGGGTCTAAGGAGCCTTTCTCCACTTTCAAGGAGGGCTAAATGTTCCCTTACAATTTATGGCGAATTTAGAAACGGAGATTAAAAAATAGGTTGGGGGTAATGCCCAGGGACGTAACATCCAAAGGCTGTAATTCATAATTACCTTCTTCACCCTCCTCGGGTATTTCGGTTAGTACATTGGCATAATGCCGCGACTGTACGTTTTCGAAATTGAGGACATTGAAAATGGATACTCCAAAGTCCCCGGTCATTTTCTTTAGCTTGAAAGAATACTGAGCGGCCAGGTCAATGCGTCGGTAGGCAGGAAGGCGTTGAGTATTGACGGCGAAGATATTGAAGATCTCATAGTCCGAGTCAATGGGGCCTCTGGGGGTGTAGGGCCTGCCTGATCCGTAAACGAGGGTTGAGGAGAAATCCCACTTACCGGTGGAATACATCTGCACCAGATTGATCTCATGGCGTTGATCTTGTGTAGCTGGATAAAAGCGGCCACGATTTACTCCCTCTATCCGGTTTAGTACGCTACCCACGGAATAGTTGAGCCAACCCCGGTAGTTTCCTTCATCCTTGTGCAGGGTAAAATCCAGC
>JBCBHI010001010.1:0-2357 GCA_038525885.1 Bacteroidota bacterium | reverse complement strand
AATAGCTGAATCCGAGTCCCTACTAACGGCGAAATGTATAATTGGTTGGTGGTGAGACTATTGCAGTGCCAGTGGTCAGACGACTCGAAGTCGTCAGACCACTAAGAACTCGCCTCCTCCATTTGTGTGACGCGCGCGGCATTAAGTCTGAAAGGGTCCCTCTGTGGTTGGATACTGAGTGTGAGGTTCTTGTTTACCAGGAGTCAGGGCAATGTATGATGGCCCTTTCAGGGTTTGAATAAGCAGGTGGCGGTGGAGGGTTACGCCCTTCATCTTAGGACGACACAAGTTGATAGGCCTTATCGCCGCTCCAGAAATTAGCATGACCTACCTTTAGCAACATGAAATCATCAGGGTATTTTGATAGCCCGTGGCCAGGAGAGGATGGTTCTGCGTCCAGACTGCAGGCCCCCGTGCGCATACCAGGCCTAAGCCTAAACAGTGCGGATACGCCTCAGGTGACCCGGCGAAAGTTCCGGTGGGATTTTGGGGCCATGGTGGTGCTACGCGAACCTGGGCAAGTGTACCTCATGCGGGCCAACTACCTCCAACATAGATTGCTACGCCTGCCTTCTTCCTCGGTGGTGGAGCGAATTCACCCCGAAACGCTAGCGGTTATCCGACGATCGCCCCGGCTGAAGGGCGGGCCCATGTGGCCTGGCGGCATGGCAGTGCACCGCAACGGGAAGCTGTACGTGGTCTATGGTCGGTACTGCCACTGCCTGGATGCGGATTGCAACCTGCTGAAATCCACCAAACTGCCTCGAAAGTCCCCGTACAACTCTTTCGTCATTCTGGACAATGGCTACCTGGTGATGAAGAACTATTCCAGCAAACACACCGCCTACCTCACCATCCTGGATCCAGAGACCTTGGAACCCGTGTGTCAGGAAGTAGAGACTCCGGAGCCCTCTATTGCACGCCTAAGCGCCAAAGGCAATACCATCTACGTAGTGGGCACTCAGTCTATCTTCCGTTACCACTTTTCTGAAGTAGAAGCCAAACCCGTGTTAGATCCCACCTGGCGGTTCGGCTACCTGAAAGACCCCAAGCAGACCTACGGCTGGGACGTGGTCATTTCGGAGCACGATGCTTGGTTTCTGGACAATGGGAAGCACCGCTACCAGTTCCAGATGGTGGGGGCGGGGGTAAGCAAAAATGCACTCAACTTTATCCGTGTGTCCTTGCAAGATGATCAGGATAGTACGGTACTGCCCGTGTCCGGCCTTGCCAAAGGCACGGTGACCAACCCGCCCTTGTTTGCCGAGGGCAAAAAGATCTTGGTAGTGTATGATTCGGGCAACTCAGTAATCAGGGCCCTGAAATACGATGAGGGCACCAAAACATTTACCGAGCTATGGCGGAAAGATGGCTTTGGCTGTTCTAGCCATATGCTGTACTACCCGGATACCGGAGAGCTTTGTACCAACGACTACCAGCCCTTGAAAGGCGATAGCACGGTAGTGCTAGACATCGAAACTGGGGAGGAGAAATTCAGAGCCAAAGCCAAGAACTTTTTCCAAGGGGTCCTTTTTCCGGCACCAGGCTGGAATCGGGACTATTACTACCTGACCTTCGATGCTTTGGTGAGGGTATCGCTTTCCTAGGTGCCCTCCTACATGCTAGAGAGAACGTGCCTACTATCGGTACAATGCTTAGTTTTATGCCCATTAAAACCCTGGTAGTTCGTGCCCAACCTCCCGCCGCATCGTGTGTTCTTTCTGGTTCCTCCGCAAGTTCATTTGTTGGACGTCAGTGGCCCCATTCACCTCTTTTATGAGGCTAAAGCCTACGGTGCGGATCTGGAATTGCGGTTTCTGCGGATGCAGGACCAGGAGGAGCTGCGCAGCAGCGCGGGGCTTTTTCTGGGCCAGCTAGAATCCTTTCAGGAGTACTCTTTGGGCCCAACCGATATCCTTTTCGTTCCCGGAGTGGAATCCCTTTTACTCGACGATGCCTCGTTTCAGAAAGAAAGCGCTCCCTTTTATCATTGGCTAATAGATCAACAAGGCAAGGGAGCCAAGATCTGTTCGGTCTGCACAGGAGCTTACCTATTGGCCCAAGCGGGAATTCTGGATGGTAGGTCCTGCACTACCCACTGGCGGTACCTCCAAGATTTCAACCAGCGGTTTCCGCAGGTAAACCTTTTGCAGGACCGGCTCTTTGTCAAAGACGGTACTATCTATTCCAGTGCCGGAGTTTCTTCCGGCATCGATTTGTCTTTGCACATCCTAGAAGAGCTTTACGGTGCTTCCTTTGCCATCAAAATTGCCAGGGAGGTAGTCATCTACCTGCGGAGGACCGATGATGATCCCCAGCTCAGTGTCTTCCTTCAGTATAGAAATCACCTCGAAAAC
>JBCBHI010001009.1:0-2362 GCA_038525885.1 Bacteroidota bacterium | reverse complement strand
TAAATGTGGCTAGCTCAGGTTTCTCTTCAAATAGAGAAATAGGCACTCCACTTATCAAAGCACGGCGTACAAAATAGGCCACCAGGGTATCCTGGCTTAAGGCAGCCGATACCTCTACGGCGTTGATACAGTCCCGGGCAAACTCAAAGTCATAGGTTTCGAAAGCCTTTTGGAACAGCAAGGCAGACTGCAAAAAATTGGAATCCGCAGCATGCAACTTGGCTTCATTCACTTGCTCATAATAGCCAAGGTAATCCTGCCCAAGTACCGTAGGGCAAAGAAAAACCAAGGCAATTATGGCTGACCTCTTCATCAATGGAGTGAGTCCTCTACTTCTTTAAAAAACTGATTAATCAAAACCTGAAGCGATTCAAGCTCCTTATGATTAAAGTAAGGATTGAGGAAAATGCACTTCAGCCAGGATTCTCCTTCCCAGGGTATCAGGCTAATGTAATGGTTGTGGGAGTACAGGTATTGTTGAAAGGCCGACAGGAATTCTTGATAGGAGGAATCGATCTGACCTTCCCTTTTTATAGGTCTAAAAAGGATGATATTGGAATCTGGCTCGGTATACAACTGAAGATCATCGTGCTGAGATATATAGTCCGTGAACCGCTGCGAGATCTCCATATTCAAATCAATCATCTCCGCGAACTTATCCTTGCCAATTAAATACAAGGACAACCACAGTTTAAGAATAGAGCCGTGCCGGCTGCCTTGGATGCCGTACTCTCCCAGGTTCAATTTGTTCCCATCCTGTACGTAGGGTGCCGGAATTTTGAAGTGGGTGTCCAGCTGTTGGAAATCCTTCAATATCAGGACGGAGCACGTTTTGGAAACAAACATCCACTTCTGCGGATTAAAGCTCAGCGAATCGGCCTGGTGGAAAGCCGGGCATAGTTCCGCTTGGCTGGCAGATAGGGCCAAGGCCCCGCCGTAGATGGCATCTACGTGGTGCCACAAGTCGTATTCCTCGCAGAGAGCCTGGATAGCCGCTACATCGTCCAAAGAACCGGAGTTGGTGGTACCAAAGGTGGACACCACGGCAAAGGGTTGCTTCCCCGCTTGAATGGCCTGGCTGATTTGCTCCCGTAGCTCCGGGATGGACATTTTGCCCGTACCATCGGTTTTGACTTTCACCACATTCCCGGTCCCAATGCCTAGTAGCATACCGGCCTTTGCAATGGACGCGTGCGAATGCTCAGAGGTGAATAGGACGGGTTCCTTGCTAACCTTGAAGAGATTCCCGTCGGTGATGTTCAGCTTCACGTTTCGGGCTACCGTCAAGGCTTGAATATTGGCCAAGGTACCCCCGCTGGTCATGATGCCTCCGGCACCCTCTCCGAAACCGAACCAGCCTACAAACTTGTTGACCACTTGCAGCTCCAGCCATGACAGCAGCGGGCTCATTTCATTGGCCAGCATATTGTTGTTAATAGCGGCCGTAACCAAGTCCCCAATGATAGCTCCCAGATTGGGGATAGAATCCATTTGCCCGATATATCCTACGCTAGACGCATTCATACTTTGCTGGTAGACTAGCTGCAGTTGTTCCAGCACTTGCTCCATCGTATGACTGTGGTCCAGTTCATCGACCATGGAACTCTCTTCAGTACAATTAGGCACCAGTTCCTTTTGGGAGGCTGCTCCTTTCTCGTGGACTAGCTGTTCTATAATCTTCTCAAAAAATTGGGTAACGTATGCTTGATTCTCTGAATTGGGGGAGATAAACCATTTATTCAGTTCTTCATTCATGCTTGCCAGTGGGTTTTGCGGGTTTGATGACTTCCTGGGGTACAATATCTCCTGAAAGGTATCTAAAAAAAGCACCATTTCTACCAGCTAAATTCATGGGTAAGGCAGCCCTAATCGGCATGGAAAACCAGGATGTTGGAAGGGAGGATTTATGATCTCCTATTCAATAGACCCAGAGGCGATATGGGGTGTGCGAAAGCCCTTAACCATCAACCATAGCGGTAAGGCCAATTCGAACAGCGCCCCAGGCAGGAATAAAAAGTCTAGCCCCAAGCGGAAGCCGAGCAATCCGGTGGTTACCTTGACCAATAAGGAAGCATACCCCACAAACCCTAGCAAAGAAATAACTCTGGGCACCAGCCGTGCCTGGTATAGCAGGTAACATAGGAAGAAGCTCCCTACACTCAGGCTGATCATAGCCAATTGGAAGGTTTCGTACTGTGCCTTCTTTAGCAACACGCCCAAAGTCTCAAAATATGAGGTATCGGCAGCGGTAGCGTTCAGAAATTCTGTACCAAGCGGCAGGCATAACAACACCAATACCCCACTTACCAGCAGGAGCACGCCCTCTACGGTTCTTGCCCCCAGGTAGGCCAAGGCCATTCTT
>JBCBHI010001008.1:0-2365 GCA_038525885.1 Bacteroidota bacterium | reverse complement strand
ACGGGCAACCGGGAGTTGCTTCACGACATCTTTTTCTCCTATGAAAAACACGACTACTCGTTCCAGTTTGAAGGGTGCGAGTGCTTAGTGAAAACGGTGGCCAATCCCTACAACCGGACTACCATAACCGTGTACGTTCGAGAGTATACCGAGCATGAAGATGTGTGGGTAGATGTAGTGTGCAATCTGGAAAAAATGCCCCGAACCCTGGCTGAATCTGTTGCGCATCAGTTCGAAGATTATGTGAAGGCGTTGGTAGGGGAGATGCTAACCCCACTGAGTCAGATTCCTCTGGTGCCAGAGCCTGCACAGCAGCAAGTACATTCTGCCCTTCAAGGGCCTGAATTAGCATCCACTAGCCTTGATTTCCTTACCCAATTTGAAGAGCAAGTAGCCACCAAAGCCAAGCAGGTGGCGATACAGGTAGGTACCAGTTCGCTTACGTTTGGGGAACTGAATACCCGCGCCAACCAGATAGCTCATTGGCTCCGCCACCAGAAAGCGGTACAGCCAGGAGATGTAGTGGCTATGTACTTGGCACGCACGGACTGGCTACTCCCCATCCTGCTAGGGATTATGAAAGCGGGTGCCGCTTGGTTGCCCATCGATCGGAAATCGCCCACCGCCCGAGTGACTACCATTCTGGCAGATAGCGGTGCGGTACTACTGCTCTGTGAGGATGAACATCTCACTGCCTTGCAGGACCTTCCGGGGATCATCTCTCGGTCAGCCATGGTCGGCGAGCTGGATTCCGAAGGGGACCATAACCCCGTGCCTAGCCTAACGGCTACGTCATTGGCCTACATGATTTACACCTCGGGAACCACGGGTACACCCAAAGGTGTGGAAATAAGCCACGGAGCCCTGAATAACTTCTTGCAGAGCATGGCCATTTCTCCTGGCCTGCATTCCGATGACCGATGGCTGGCAAGCACCTCCTACGCGTTTGATATCTCCATTTTGGAAATGCTGCTCCCCCTGCAAGTAGGAGCTACGTTGGTAATCGCGGATGAGGTGCAAGCCGCAGACCCCATCGCGCTGAGTGAGCTATTTGAAGAGGCGGAGCCTACCGTTATGCAAGGCACGCCTAGCTTGTGGGCCATGCTGATCGAAGCCGGTTGGAAGGGCTCCAAGCACCTCAAACTGCTATCCGGCGGAGAGAAATTACCAGCCTCATTAGCCGCAGGTCTCCAAACCCGCTGTGCGGAGTTGTGGAATATGTTTGGCCCTACCGAGACGACCATTTGGTCAGCACTAGAATCCATACAAGGGGATGACGTAGCCATCGGTAAACCCATTCACAACACGGAGTTTTATGTACTGGGCCATGAAGGAGACCTACTACCCGAGGGAGCCATTGGTGAGCTATACATTGGTGGGGCAGGTGTAGCCCGTGGCTACCACAACCATCCTGAGCTTACCGCTCAAAAATTTGTGCCGGATACCCAATTCCCCGGGCAACGCATGTACCAGACTGGCGATTTGGGTTACCAACTGCAAGGCCGTTTGCACTTCATCCGGCGGATGGATACGCAGGTGAAAATCCGAGGCCACCGGATTGAAACGGCTGAAGTGGAAGCCGTTTTACTGCAACACGAATCCATCTCACAGGCCACGGTCTTGGTGCACTCACCCCAAGAAGGGGAGAGCTTTCTGACCGCGTACGTCGTTGGCAATCCGCCCCTCACGACTGAAGGCATTTCCTCCTTTCTAGCGGAATTTCTACCGCCCTACATGATTCCCGCTTTCATCGATGTACTCGATGAGATGCCCCTTACCATCAGCGGCAAGGTAGATGGGCATGCGCTTCGCCGTAGGGCCTTGCCGCAGGTGTCCTCCACCTCGGAATCCGCGGAAGAAACCTATGATTCGCTGACCCGTAAGGTTCGGTCGCTTTGGGTGGAGGTTTTGGGCAATCCCCATATTGGCTTACAAGACAGCTTCTTCCTGCTGGGTGGAGATAGCCTGAAGGCCGTTCGGATTTTGTCTAGGATCAATCGGGAACTTAGTATCCAAGTCGCCCTAAAAACCTTGTTTGATGCCCCCCGCTTGGCTGACTTCTGCCAACAACTACGGGAGGCCCGGCAAGCTACTTACACTGAGATTCCGGTGGCACCCGACCAGGAGACCTATCCGCTTTCCCCCGCGCAGCATCGCATATGGCTGTTGAGTCAGCGCGAGCAAGGCTCACTGGCCTACACCATGAAAGAAGCTTTTCAGCTTCGTGGAAGCCTGGATGAGTCTGCGCTATCGCAGGCAGTGGCGGCCCTGCTGGCTAAGCATCCCGTATTGCGAACGCAGGTTGCCCATCCTCAAGTACAACCTGCGTTCGCAATACGGGCATTATGGGATTATCGGGGTGGTG
>JBCBHI010001007.1:0-2373 GCA_038525885.1 Bacteroidota bacterium | reverse complement strand
AGGTCTTGTTGGTGTTCTCACTCCAATCCTCTTGTAGGGTGGCCACGTCCTTTAGGCGAACCACATTGCCATCGGGCAACATTTTTACCACCACCTCACCTAGCTCCCGGGCCGTATATATCTTCTGGTCCGAGCGAATAATGATCTCCTCTTCACCCCGAATGGTACCTCCGGTGGTTTGCACGTTCTCTCGCTGGATCGCCAGCGCTACATCTTCAAAAGTCAGCGAATAAGCCCGCAGCTTGTTCTCTTGCACAGCCACTTCTATTTCCTGGTCCGTGTAGCCCTGCACAACTAGCTTGGATACCTCGGGTAGGTCCCGCAGTCCGTCCTCATAGGCTTCGGCGCGTTCCTTTAGCGTAGCCAGGTCTAGCCCCTCGCCTACTACCGCAATCTTGGCCGTGAAGTTGACCACCTCCTGCACGTAAGTCACGATCCGCTCCATATCCACCGGGAAATTGCTGATCTGATCCACGGCGTTCTTTACGTCTTGCAGTACATCGTCTGCCTGGGCATCGGTGGTGATTTCCACCATGATCTGCGCACTATTCTCTGTGCTGGTAGAGGTAACCCGGTCTATGCCCGTAATGCCTTTCAGGTTTTCTTCCACCTTCAGCACGATGCCTTCCTCTACCTCCTGGGGCGAAGCGCCGGGATAGACGGCCTCTACAATGATGAACTTCTCCTTGGTAGCCGGGAAGAAACTGGAATTCATGGACGAAAGTCCTACCAATCCGGCAATGAGCACGGCAATCAGACAAAGATTGACGAGCAACGAGTTCTTGATGAAAAAGGTGATAATCCGCTTCATATCAATCCTCGTTTACCAATACACTGGTTCCTTCAAAAGCCGCATTCTTAGCCTCGGCCACCACTTGGGTTCCGGCAGGTAAGCCCTTCACCACCGCCTCGCCATTGGTGATGTACAGCACCTCTACCGGCTGCTTGGTAGCGACGCCGCCCTCTACCACGAATACAGAGTTTTCGCCTACCAACACCTCAGCGGGCAGCTGTGTCACGGCTTCATAGGCCGTACCTTCCAGCTCTCCTTCCAGGTACTGGCCACTGCGTAAGTCATTGGAATACAGCACAAAGTACACCGTAACCAGCTGCGAGGTGGCATCTACTTTCGGGTTTACCCGGGCTAGCTTACCCACATACTGTGCGCCCGTATTCACATCCATGAATGGCACTTCGGCCCCCTCTTCCAAAAACTTAAGCTGATTGAGGGGTACCGAGGCCTCCAACTCGTAAGCCCCGGCACGGATAAACTCCCCCAAGGACTGGCCAGGACTTACCAGCGAAGCTGCGTTTACGTTGGCCTGAGACAGGTAGCCAGTGAAGGGGGCCGTCAGGGTGTACTTGCCCAGCCGGGTTTCCCGCTCCCGTATGGAGTAGTAGTTGGCGTAGACATTGCGCCCGGTAAGGAAAAGCTTAAGTTGTTGGTCTTCCACGGTGGGCAGAGTGGGCAAGGGTTTTTCCACATCCAGCCCCAGCAAATAGGCTTCCCAGGCAGGAGCTTGTTCTGTGAAGTCCACTTTCAGGTCTGGTAGCACCTGGGCCAAGGCCGCCATAAACTGACTCTTGCTTGCGGCCAGCGAGCTTCGCAGCTCACGGCTGTCTATCCTCAAGAGCACCTCACCTTTGCGAAAGCCGTTACCGGCTTTGAAAGGCCGGGCCCCGTATGAGGCTACTCCTTGCACCTCAGAGAACAGATTGATCTGCTCGGCAGCTACTACCCGCCCGGTAATAGCCAAGGTGCGGGTTACTTCGCCTTGTTCGGTCAATAACACCTTGACCACCGTGGCGGGGGCTTGGCTACTCTCCTCTTCCGCCGTAGGGGTATCGGCTCCCCGCATGTTTCCAGCCAGGGCAACAGCGCCCACCAGGATGATGATCCCGACGGCGCTAATGATGATTTTTCTACGATTCATAGGTAATGTATAGTGGGACTACGTTATCACGTGTTGTTTTTGATACTTTCCAGAAAGCGGTCAAAGGCCGCATTGAACATGGTTTGCACCTGTTGCTCACCGTCAGGGGCCATGATTTTCTCCATCGGTAGCGGAGGTTTGTGTCCTTCGGCCAAACGCTGGCTCATCATGGTTTTCATCTCCTGAGATTGGTTAGACATATCCATGAAATGACTGATCAGGGTAGTGTACCCCATCACCAAGGCTACCATGTTCATGAAGTACTCTTGTGCCTGTTCTTCCTGGGCTCCGCTGTGGTCCATAATGGCTTGCAGGGCTACTTCCGAAATAGAGCCCATGTGCTTCATGGCCGTCTCACGTTGCCAATCCGGTTGACTGAAATCAAACATAAGTTGGTGCACCGTGGCCTGTTCCCGGTTGAACTTCATCCGAACTTCCA
>JBCBHI010001006.1:0-2377 GCA_038525885.1 Bacteroidota bacterium | reverse complement strand
CCTCGCGGTTCGTAACCGGATGCAACTGCACTTTGGGTTGCCGCCGCTTAATTTCTTTAGCTACGACGGGTGCATCCACACAATACACGAAGTGGTCTTCCTCGGTCATGTTTTGCAGCACCCGGAACTTACTATCCGTGTAGCGTTCCATTTGATACCCGTACCGGTCCAGGTGGTCAGGGGTCACATTCAACACCGTAGCGTAGTTGGCGTGGAAATCGAACATGCCATCAAGTTGGAAGCTGCTTACCTCGATGATGTAGATGTTGTAACCGCCTTCCAGAACCAAGCGGGCCAGGCTATGTCCCACGTTGCCTCCCAAGGCGGCTTTTTTGCCCCCTTTCACCAATAGGTGATGGGTAAGTAGCGTAGTGGTCGTCTTGCCGTTAGTGCCCGTGATGAGGATGGTCTTGGCTTCTTGGGAGATAAATTTGCCCGCAAACTCAATCTCACTGATCACCGAAATGCCTTTCTGCAAAGCGGCCTGCACCAGGGGAGCCGTCTCAGGAATGCCCGGGCTTTTGATGATCAGGTCCGCCGCCAGGATCTGTTCCTCGCTATGCTTACCTTCCTCAAAGGCAATACCCGCCTGCTCCAACTCCTTTCGGTAGTTGGGGGCAAGGGTTCCCATGTCGGACACCAAGACGCTATACCCCTTCGCTGCTGCGAGGAGGGCTGCACCTGTGCCGCTTTCTCCGGCGCCCAATATGACGATGTTGCCTTTCATTTTCTCAGAGTCAAGATGCAAGAGCCAAGAATCAAGATGATCATCTTGTGTCTTGACTCTTGGTTCTTGTGTCTTATTGTAGTTTAAGCGTTACCAAGGCCAGGATGGCGAGGAGGATGCCCACCGTCCAGAAGCGTGTGGTGATTTTGCTTTCGGGTATATCTTTCTTTTGATAATGATGATGTAGCGGTGCCATGCGGAAGATCCGCCGGCCCTCGCCGTATCGTTTTTTCGTGTATTTGAACCAGCCTACCTGGATGATCACCGATAGATTCTCAATCAGGAACACACCACATAGGATGGGAATTAGCAGTTCTTTGCGCACGATGAGTGCCAATACGGCAATGACTCCACCGATGGAAAGGCTACCCGTATCGCCCATGAAGACTTGTGCTGGGAAGCTGTTGTACCACAAGAAACCGATGCAGGCCCCAACAAACGCGGTCGCGAAAATCACTACCTCACTAGTATTGGGGATGATCATGATGTTGAGGTAATCAGCGAAAATGGCATTGCCACTTAGGTAAGCCAGAATACCCAACGTAAGCCCGATAATGGCGGAGGTGCCTGCCGCCAGCCCGTCGATCCCGTCCGTGATATTGGCCCCGTTACTCACCGCCGTGATGATGAAAATCACCCACAGCACATAGATTACCACCGTAAGGCTGTCTGGCAAGAAAGGGATCAGTTTGGCGTAGTCGAGGCGGTTCTCCTTCAGAAAAGGTACCGTGGTAGTAGTGGATTTTAAATCCTCGTACTCAAACCGAGTTACCTCTTCGCCCTCTACCATCTCCACAATGGGTTCGTCATCGTACTCACGAATGACCACGTCATCATTGTAGAAAAGTGTAAGGCCTACGATTAACCCCAGGCCTACTTGACCTACCACTTTAAATTTGCCTTGCAGGCCCTTCTTGTTCTTGCGAAATACCTTGATGTAGTCGTCTGCGAAGCCAATCAACCCTAACCATACTGTACTCACCAAGAGCAGGATCACATATACATTGTCGAGCTTGGCCATCAGCAGGGTAGGGATTACGATACCGGAGATGATCATAATACCCCCCATAGTAGGAGTGCCCTGCTTTTGCATTTGGCCTTCCAATCCCAGATTCCGAACCGTCTCACCTACTTGCTTGCGCTGTAGCCAATAGATCACATACCTACCCAGGGCAATGGTGATCAGCAGGGAGAATACCGTTGCCATCCCAGCCCGAAAAGAGATGTATTGGAACACCCCCGCTCCCGCCAGGTCGTATTTTTCATCCAAGTATGTAAATAGATAATAGAGCACGTCCGGTGATTAATTTTGAATGTTTAGTGTTGAATGTTTAATGAGCTGCCTACGGCAGATGTATCTATTTGCGTTCATTTTTCAGGTTCTCTTGGGTCGTTTTCACAATCCGGGTAAGGATCTTAATAATTTCTTCTACCTCACTCAGAATGGTGTCGGTGCCGTATTTGGTGATCTGGCTGAACTTAAGTAGCCGAATCCAGTAGCGGGTTTCTCTTGCCTCTTTAGAGGCTATGGACATTTTAGCAGCAAAGTCCCTTTTCGAAATAGCTGTAGTGGAACTAGCATTGGGGCCAATGTAGAGGAAGCCACTGCAGCTATTTCGAAAAGGGACTTTGCTGCTAAAATGTCCATAG
>JBCBHI010001005.1:0-2379 GCA_038525885.1 Bacteroidota bacterium | reverse complement strand
CTATTGGGTCACACCTTGTGGGGCCAGGAGTTGCCCCCTGCACAGGAGGTATTGCAAAAAAGCGTTTCCTTCCACGATCCTCATGGCCAGTGGGAAACCTACCAGGCAGAGCTAAGGCTGAAGGAAACCCGCCCCAACCGACAGGACCGGTTCCGCACCATTGCTATCGATCGCCCCGGCAGCCGTACCGTGATCCTGCAAGATTTGGACACCCTGATGCTAATGCAGGGCCTCGACCATGGTGAGCCCGTGGTAGAAATCAATGGGATACCGGGAGCCACCGAGGAGGAAATAAAGGCTCTGAATCTTACTGCCAACCGTATTACGTACGTGCACAACTATTATCTGTACCTGTATGGGCTCCCCATGAAGCTGCTTACAGATACCCAGGGAGAGGTGAAACCGGAGGTACACCCCATGGAATTGATGGGTAAGGAGTATTGGGCCGTGGATGTATTGTATCATGAACCCGTACGGGAACATGACTGGCGTTTCTTTTTCGATCCTATCACCTTCGCGCTGAAGGCGTATCAGTTCTGGCGTCAGTCACCTTTGGAGGACGGTGAGTTTGTACTGCTGGAGGAGTTGGAAACTGTAGGGGGGATCAGGCATCCAAAAATTCGCACCTGGTACTTAAACAAAGAAAAGCAGTACATCGCTACCGATATACTGCTTCCCGAAAATGTAGAACAATAACCCTTTTCTCGAAAGGATTGCAAAGGGAGAGAGAAAGCAAGCTCCCTCTCTGCTTAATATATGTTATTTCTTATCGTACGATTCTAACGTCAATAGCATTGGGTCCTTTACGACCGTCTTTCAGCTCGTACTCGACCTGATCGTTCTCGCGGATGTCTTCAGTGAGACCCGACTCGTGAACGAAGATGTCTTTGCTTCCGTCATCAGGAAGAATAAAGCCAAAACCTTTGCTGTAGTTAAAAAACTTAACTTTACCTGTAGCCATGGTACTAAGTATTTAAATGGTTATGTATTCAAGCAAAATATGCTGTTCGTGGGTTGCTCAGTAAGAAAACGTACGAGCGCCTTGAAAGGCAATCCATCCACTGGCAAGGTGAACGGGAATCCCTTCATCAAGGCAACCTTGTTAACTCTCTCCTAAAAGGGAGCAAACATTACATTCCAACGATGGTAACGTACTGATACTGATCGCCTACAAACAAACATAGGTTCTGAGCGCGAAGAGGGCTTAAAAAACACTAAGTGAGCGCATCTCACGGGTATTATCTAAGCGGCGCATTAACGATCAGCAAATCTGAGATTATACTAACTGGTAAAGCACCCCCTTCCAGAACTGTGGCAAATGTATGTCGAATTATCAAAGAAACCTAATGGAGGGGATGGACGCCCCCTAGGGTGTAACACGCAATGCTGTTCCCTCTGAGGCTTTCCATTACCAGCTTCTCCCCTATCTTAGCCGCATGATGGACGTGGTACTATTGACCGAGGAACAGTACGAAAATATGACCTCGCATGAGGATTGGTACATAGAAAACCTACTGACTGAAGACCGAATGGTACAAGCAGCGTTGGCACGCTTGGGCGCCACGGTAAAAAAAGTTGGGTGGTCCAATCCTACCTTCGATTGGGCCCAGCCACAAGTAGCCGTATTTCGCACCACCTGGGATTATTTCCACCGTTTTGAGGAGTTTGACGCGTGGCTTCAGACTTGGGAGAACCGACTTAGATTCGTAAATCCTATTTCCCTTATCCGCTGGAATATGGACAAGCGCTACCTGAAGGATTTGGAGGCTGCCGGCATCCGCATCACCCCTACTCATATCATTGAGCCGGGCACCGCTACTACCCTCACCCAGTTGCACGAGGAGTTAGGCTGGCAGGATACCATCCTAAAACCCGCCATCTCTGGAGCGGCGCGGCATACGTACCGTCTCCAACCCAATAACTTGCCGGAGCACGAGGATATTTTCCAAACCCTGATTGCTGAGGAGGCCATGCTATTGCAACCCTTCCAGCATAACATCCTTACCCAAGGTGAAGTGTCTCACGTGGTCATTGGCGGTCGGTATACCCATTCTGTTTTGAAGATCGCCAAACCGGGTGATTTCCGGGTGCAGGATGACTTTGGCGGCACCATACACGATTATACTCCTACACAGTCAGAAATTGAATTCTCAGAACGCGCAGTGGCAGCTTGCCCTTCATTACCAGCCTATGCCCGGGTGGATGTACTGCTTGACAACGAAGGAGAATGGGCCATTGGTGAGTTGGAAATGATAGAGCCAGAATTATGGTTTCGGCGAAACACAAGCGCCGCAGATGCACTAGCCCAAGTTATCATGAAGGATCTCCAGAACTAAGGAAATCTCTACCATAATGGAAGAGATTTTTGTCCCGATTTTT
>JBCBHI010001004.1:0-2305 GCA_038525885.1 Bacteroidota bacterium | reverse complement strand
TTCGATCTGAAGTCTCAAGTAGAGGAGCAGAAAACCGAAATTGAGGATAAGAACCATAAAATCGAGGATCAGCTGCGGGTACTGGAACAAAAGAACAAGCAAATTCAGAATTACAATGCGGAGCTGCTAGACAGCCTTCGCTATGCCAAACGCCTGCAAGATTCCATCTTTTCTTCCGATCAGGATTTACAGCGGTACTTCCCAGAGAGTTTTGTGTATTCCCAGCCTAAAGAGATTGTAGGTGGGGATTTCTGTTGGGTAGTGCGTCATGAGAGCCAGATCGTGATGGTATTGGCTGACTGTACGGGCCACGGCGTGCCGGGGGCATTCATGTCCATTGTAGGCTACAATCAACTCCAACAGATCATCCTACAAGATAAAACCACATCTCCGGGCGTCATTCTGGCCCGGCTGGATAAGGCCATGCGCGATGCCGTGTCACATTCGGAAACTACCGCGATGAAGGACGGCATGGATGTTTCTGTATGTACCTATGACCCTGAGAATCGGACGCTCCGTTTTGCCGGGGCATTCCATAGCCTGTTTCTGGTGCGCGAAAGAGAGCTGCGGGAAATAAAAGGAAGCCGCTTTACCGCGGGGGTCTATTTCGGGGCTACGGAAAAACATTTCGAAGAGCACAAGATTGCCGTAGAACCGGAAGACGTGGTGTACATGATGTCCGACGGCATCCAGGACCAGTTTGGTGGCCCCTATGACAATAAACTCATGAAAAAGGGATTGCGGGCCATCCTCATGGAAATCCACGAGGAGGCCCTGGATGAGCAACGAGATCTGCTGGCCAGCCGCGTAAATCAATGGATGGGAGGGCACGAACAGATTGATGATATTCTGGCCGTGGGTATCAAGTTTTAAAGGGTAGACAAAGCCTTACCCAGGCCAGCTCCCATACGGTTAAATCCCTCAGTTACCGAAGCGATAAAGTCCGTATCGTTCACCAATCCTTTTACTTCCTCCTCCGTATAGTCAAGCTCATCTACCTTGTAGGTTTGCTCTAGACTGCCGACTTCAAATTTGAGCAGGTACTTCCCGTTCCAGCCAAATAGCGTCACCTTATATTTTGGGTGGGATATATCTCCTAATACTCTCATGGCTATGGGCGTTCCACGGTGGTGGTTACGTTCAATTTGCTGTTCATGGTGCTGGAAACAGAGCAATATTTTTCTACTGTTAGCAGCGTGTATTTTTCCATCTCTTCTTCTGTAGCATTTGGTGAAGTAAGGATGAAATGCATGTCGATGGTATGATAGTATTTGGGATCAGTATCCATGCGGTGTCCTTCTGCCTCAATGACCAGATTATCTACCTGGCGGCGGCGCTTTTTGAGCATTTGAACCAGGTCTACAGCTGCACAACTTGTGACCGCAGATAGTACCAGATCCATAGGCGATTGATGTTTTTTCTCCTCATCAGGATACATATCAATCTTTACCGTATTGCCTTGTGCATTAGTGGCCTCCCAATCATAGTCGGTGACCATACGGGTGGTTACTTTCTTTGTATTTCCCATGCGGCAAAGGTAATTACTTCACCAGTACTGCCTCCATTCCGAATGAAAAGCTTAACGCTAGAGTTGGGGCTTTGACACTGGTATCAGCTAAGTGATTTGTTGTGAATGGAAATTTGCAATTTAATCTTCATTAATTTATATTTATTGAAACGGCACTAAAGCCTCATGCTCATGTTTCCCTTGGAATTAGACATGTCAGAATACCCGCTAGTCTTGGTTACCATTACTAGTGAGTTGGATGCGCAAGCGGTGCACGAGGAGTTTAATCGAATAGAAGAGGCCTTGCGGCAAACCAGTGGGCCCTATGTGATGGTAACGGTTACCTCCGGTCGGTTGATCAGTGCAGATACCCGCGTGGCCATCGGGGAGCGGGTAGAGCGTTTTTTTGATGAGTTCAATGAGCGACATCTGCTTTCCATTGTAGTCATAAAGTCGTCCATTGCGCGGATGATGGTAAAAGGGGCCATGCTGCTGGTACGGTCGAAAAGCAAAGTGAAGCTGGTGGAAAGCCTTTCCAGTGCCAGGAAAATGGCGAACGAAACCTTGGATTCCTTTGAAAAGGTACCCTTCAATATGTAGCACAAAAAAACTCCGACTGGGAACACCCAGCCGGAGCGGCTTTCGATTTAGGTACACTTGGTTTACATGTTTCGGCGATACTGACCGCCTACTTCAAACATCGCTTGAGTAATCTGACCGAGGGAGCACACCTTGGCTGCTTCCATCAGCACTTCAAATACATTTTGGTTTTCTATCGCCGCCTTTTGCACATCTCGC
>JBCBHI010001003.1:0-2382 GCA_038525885.1 Bacteroidota bacterium | reverse complement strand
AGTGGGGCTTTGGGATCTGAGGCTCCCATACCCACATATCCGTTCGGGTTGATGGCTACTCGGGTGACCAGAGGGTTGTTTCGGTTACCGGGGTTTTTGGTTTGGAATTCCAGTTTGTTGGACCAATTGGCACCGGTGGCCTTGATGCGTCCGGTGGGGGAAGAAGTACCGGTGTCGTACACCCGGAAGTCTATGGAGGTAGCAGAATTTGCCCCGCCATAATTACTGACCGAGAGGGTACCTGCTACTTTTCCTTTTGCGTTGCCGCGCACCTCCAACTCACTTTTGGGGTCCTGCGTGCCTACACCGAGCCGAGACTTGGGGATAGCCACGTTGGCTTGGAAGGTGCTATTCTGGGCGACGGACAGGCCGCCTTTGATGTTGACTCCCTGTAGGGTGGCGTTTTTTCTGGCGGTAAAGGCGTCGGTGGTGAGGCCGTTGGTTACGGTAAGTGGACCTTTGATTACCGACTTTTCATCGTCGAACTTGGCGTTGATACTTTCTACCTTCGATCCCATTTTGTTCCAGGAATCGGCCAGAATAGTATCGCCACTTTTTACCGTGCTGTGCTTGTACTGTGCCATGGGTAGATGGGGGGTTAGAAGGTGATCTCCCAGATCAGTTTTAGTTTGAACTCGGGAGACTTGGTAATGGTATCAAATATGACTCGGTTGTACATAATGGGGGGCTCGTCCTCGGTGAATAGCCCGGCTTCCTGGAGCTTATCGTTGGCGTCGTCCATGCCCAGCTCGCCCACCATGCGTAGCTGGATCCGCTCATTGCCGGTAGCTACATATTCCACGGACTGGATGGGTGTTTTGCCTACTTCGTCCTGAAGCCCTGTTTGGTCCGGTTTGAAGGCGGCTTTGCTACGGCCTACGTGTATTTGTGATATGCGCCGGATTTTGTCTTCTTGGTTCTCTTCGGTCAGAATATTGAACTTGAAGAGGTCAGAGACGAGTTTGCGGCCCTGGGTAGTGATGCTATTGTGGGTGACTTGTTCGTCCAATACGTTACCGTCTCGGTCTAGCATTTGCAGCGTGAGCTTGCCTTGGATGTCGTGGGTACTCGAAATCATATCCTTAGTTGGTTTTTAGCCAAACTTATTTCCACTTTCAAATTCAGTATAATCAAACACCCCGGAGAGCTTGAGCTTATCCGAGGTATCATGGGTTTCCGTCATGCCGAGGCGGCTGTCAATAGAGAAGGCATCCTCCATTTCCAGATGCTCCTGGAAGGCCTTGCCGTGCACGGCCAGGTTTAGGTGATCGGCCATTTCGTGCAGTTCGGCAAAGGACTGGTGGTAGGCTACCCGCACGCGCACGCCGGATGCCTTTACCTTATTTACCAGGCTGCGGATCTGATGGCGGGGGTGGTCTTCGGTCTCGGCGAAGGTGTCCGTAACGCCCTCGATGTGCCAGGGGATGTCGATGCTAAACGCCCCGTAGGTGAGCTCGTAGGAAAGCACTTCTACTTGCAGCAGGGGTTCTTCTGGGGTGATGAAGATGCCGTCACCAAAGGCTACAGGGTCGCCTTTCTTCTTACCGTATTTGCCAAAGTCCCCGTACTCGCCGTCGGTATTGCTCAGGATCTCGGCTTCCAGGTGCCATTCTACCGTACCGTTGCCGGGTAGTTCCAGCGGTTCTTCTCTAAACTGCTCGGTAGAAAGTACCCCATTGAAAATCAGGTCGGCATCCTCGATGAGGAAGTAATCGTCTGCAAATAGGGTAAGCGGGATCTCTACGAACTTACCCGTCTTGGTTTCCACAATCCGTACGTTGCGTATGCTCTCAATTTGGGCATTGAGCAGGGTCACTTTGATTTTGGGATTGACGGCGTCTTGGTTGGTATTGGTGATGGAAAAGGGAGCTTCCAAGGCTACCTCTACCTTGGCGAAGGCCGTTTCTACGGGATCGAATTCGGTGATCTCGATCAGCTCCTTGGCCTGCCGTACTTCAGGATCGTCGCCGATCATACCGAAGTTGGCCGCTACGATATCCACAATGCCTTGTTTGGTACTGGCTCCTTTTCTCAGCACCCGGATGAGGGCCGCCATGCGTTCCTGATAGCTGCGGAAGAGGTGCTTGATCTCGTAGGGTAGGATGTATTCCAGCAGAAAGCGCCGCCCCGTGATGGGGTTTTCCAGGTAAGCCTCGCTGATGGAGCGTTCTCCCAGGGCCTGTGTCAGCAGCTGTTGGAAGAAGGTGTTGGTCTCCGAGTTATCGGCTGTAAGGAGGCCGTTGAACCGTAGCTTGAGTTCCTGCCGGACCTCATGGATGCTGGGTATGCCTCGCGGATAAAATCCCCAGTGCTTTTCCTGATGATCGGCCGCGGCTTCGATCAGTAAGCGGTTGAACCGAATGACGTCGAGCATTTCCGGCT
>JBCBHI010001002.1:0-2390 GCA_038525885.1 Bacteroidota bacterium | reverse complement strand
ATTGCTGGAATAAATCTGGTCTACGGCTCTGAGTGCGTTGGAGGGCTTGTTCCATCCGCCATTCTTCTATTTTGGCCTGATGGCCTGATAGTAGAATAGGAGGAGCTTCCCACCCTCTGAATTCTGCCGGGCGTGTGTACACCGGTGGGGCTAGCAGATCATCCTGAAAGGTGTCCGTCAGCGCCGATGTTTCGTCAGAAAGAACTCCCGGAACCAACCGGATGATGGAGTCTGCCAATACAGCAGCGCCCAATTCGCCTCCTGAAAGCACGTAGTCCCCAATCGAGATTTCCTTAGTAATAAAGTGATCTCGAACCCGTTGGTCTACTCCTTTGTAATGACCACATAGCATGATGAGGTTTTGTTGCAACGAAAGGGTATTGGCCATTCGTTGATTCAAAGTCTCGCCATCAGGGGTGAGGTAAATGACCTCGTTATAACTTCGCTCCTGTTGCAAGGCCTCAATAGCTGCAGCTATCGGTTCTATCATCATTACCATTCCGGCTCCGCCACCAAAAGCATAGTCGTCTACACTCTTCTGTTTATTGGTGGCGTGGTCTCTCAGGTTGTGTACTACTACTTCTACAATCCCCTTTTCTTGAGCTCGCTTTAATATGCTGTGCTCAAAAGGACTGCGTAAAAGCTCAGGAAGTACGGTAATGATGTCAATCCGCATTACAAATCCAGCAAGCCGTCAGGCAATTGCACGTATAGCGTCCGGGTACTTCGGTCGATGCGCTGTACTAGAGGATCCACAATGGGAACGAGTACTTCTTTTCCTTCGTATTGAATGGCCAGTAGGTTTTGAGGTCCCATGTCGTAAACTCCAACTACGGGGCCTAGCGTACCTGCTGCTTGATCTTCCACTGTGAACCCCTCAATTTCATGGAAATAAAACTGAGTTTCAGATTCCAGTTCAGGAAGAATGTCTAAAGGGAGAAGTAATTTAGTTCCGCGGTAGTTCTCTGCTTCTTCTATCGTCTCTATATCCTCCAGAGCCATCAAAATGCGGTTGCCTGTCAACTTAAGGCTTTCCACAAAAAAGGGAATCAGTTGCCCCTTTACATCTAGGAGCACTGATTCCAAATTTTGATAGTCTTTTGGGGAATCGACGTCGAAGATGACCTGAAGCTCACCGTTTAAACCGTGTGGCTTTACGATGTGCCCCAACTCAAAACAGGCGTCCCGATTCATGAGGTAGGATTAACCTTCCTGACCTTCTTCAGCGGCAGGGGCTTCACCCTCTGCCTCAGCAGGTGCTTCTTCTTCAGTGTTTGCTTCTGCCTCTGCAGCAGCAGTGGCGGCCAAGGCTTCTGCCTTCTTAGCGGCTAGGGCTTCAGCACGTGCTTCGCTCACTTTACGCTCAGCTTCCAGGCGTGCTTTTGCTTCAGCCTCGGCTTCAGCAGCCAACCGGTCGCGTTTCGCTTGTACCTGGCTGTCACGTCCTTCCATGAACTTCGCAAACTTCTCGTCCGCCTCTTCTTGCGTGATAGCACCTTTGTTTACACCCAATTGCAGGTGCTTCCGGTACATCACTCCGCGGTACTTCAGCATGGCACGAACGGTGTCGGTAGGTTGTGCACCATTCATTACCCACTGGAATGCTTTTTCCTCGTCGATAATTACCGTGGCCGGATCGGTATTGGGATTGTAACGGCCAATTTTCTCGATGAAACGTCCATCACGCGGCGCACGCGCGTCGGCAATTACTACATCATACATCGCAGCCTTTTTGCGGCCCCGACGTGCTAATCGGATTTTTACTGCCATAGTTAATTGTCAGAAGCGGATCTCGTCCGCATCTATGGTTATGTGAAAATAAGGCTGCAAAAGTAATGCTTTTCTTTGATTTGTCTAGGTGGCGCTCGAGAATTAGTTGTTGTGAAGGGCTAATTGCCGATAAAGCGCCTTCCGGGCCATTTTCTTTTGGCCAAAACATGAAAATAGTTAAGGAAATGCAAAGACACTTACCCTTGAATGGGGTTATTATTCTTTACCTTTAAATCTAGCTTTGAAATACAACGAAATCACTGTTGATGTGAGAATGTAGCTCATATTTGCTTATGCGGGTATGCGGTTATTTGCTCAGAACCCATTTGACTACCTTTACGTTATCAAGTCGAGCAACTACCACTCTTACATGGATTCGTACTCCTATCTATCCAACGCTGATAACGGGTATATCGACCAGATGTATCAAGCGTATCAGTCTGATCCCAACTCCATTGACATCTCTTGGCAAAAGTTCTTCGAAGGGTTTGACTTTGCTCAAACCTACAGTGAGAATGGTGCCCCTGTGGCTAAGCCAGGTGAGAGTCCTTCTACGGATGGTTCTCATATTGCCAAGGAAGTCTCGGTCCGCAACCTCATACATGCGTGGCGTTCACGTG
>JBCBHI010001001.1:0-2392 GCA_038525885.1 Bacteroidota bacterium | reverse complement strand
GCATCCCGTTGTAAAAGCCACCCACGGTGCCCTGCACATTCAAGTTGAGTGCCTTTTACAACGGGATGCTGTTTGCCGGAGGTGGCACCTTAACCTACCGCACGCAGCCATGGGGGACCTTTGCGCTCAACTATCAAGTTAACCGGATAGAGCTGCCCGATGCCTATGGCCAAACGACCCTGCACTTGCTAGGGCCGCAGGTCAACATCTCCTTCTCCAATACCATGTTCTGGACTACGGTACTACAGTACAACACTCAAGGAGATGCCATGAACATCAATAGCCGTTTTCAATGGCGATACCGCCCTATGTCAGACCTGTTCATTGTGTACTCTGATAACTACGGCACGGAAGATTTTGCGCCTACCCAGCGTGGACTAGTGGTGAAACTCACCTACTGGCTCAACTAAGGGTAGTCGTTGTTTTGGGTCCGAAGCCCCTGCCGGAAGCGCTGGCGGGGGCTTCTTTTATTTTGGGAGCGCTACCACTTCATGCTCCCAACCGCCGGAGAGGGGCATTTTGTCCCTTACCAATAAGGGGATGCTAAAAAGCACCATACCAGAGGCACCTAGTACTATGCTAGAGAAATTGCTCAGGTTGGGCATCTGCCGGTAGAGTTCTGCTACAGATATAGTAAAAGTAGTAGCCCCCAGCAGGTTGAACAGGCATACGCCCCGGGCTATCCGTAGCCAAACTGGCCGGGGCCATAGCGCATTGATATCCGTAAGAGGGTACAGCCGAGCAAGTCCGCGTTTATTATTATCTGCAATGATGAGGTGCTCCTCATGTATCTCCAATATCACCCCTTTCTGCCATTCGTCAGGTGCCAAACTGAGGCTAAAGTAGACAGACTCACCCTCTTCATAAGTGTAGGTTTTGCTGTATTCCGCGTGGTTGGCTATCAGTTCTTTGCCTGTAGGTTGGGCAATCAAGACTGAAGGTAGTATTGATCCAAGAGCAATCAGTAGAATACTAAGATGTGTCCACATGTCTTTCCTGCTTACAAAATGGTAATAAACATAGATGCTACTCCTGAGCAACTATCAATTTATTAATTATCATCTGGATTTCTGACGCCCTTTCAATAAAAGGCCAATACGGAGAAAATTACATCTATCTCTGGGGTAACGAATGACAAATCGTTAAAGAATGGGACTTTGGATACCGTATTATGCCACCATTGCAAGGCACAAACGGTTGCGTGCTGCATCCTGCCATTCTCCCATTACAAAACGGTTAAAAAGAAATCAAAAAGCATCCTCAGATTGTACTATCCGTATTTCACGTTGACTTTTGTCTTAAACAATTCGCAATCCAATTTCACACCGAGTCTGTGATACCAGTGCACCAGATTATTGCTTCTAAAAACAAACACGGAGTGTGGAGCAGCTGTCTTGATCAGGCTTTTTTAAAACCGATTGCCGTATGAACAAAGTGATGATTCGTATGTCGGTGCTGTTCATCGTAGCGATGAGCGTAGCACCTCAGCTAAAGGCGCAGGCCTTTAAAGCGGCACTCTTCCATGAAGAGTACGGAACCGTTCGTGTGGTTGCACAAAAGGATGGGTATTCGTTCGACCTGTTGTATCAGGTACCAGAAGAAAAATATGTAAAGGTGAACATCATCAACCAGGACGATCGTGTGGTCTTCACCGAGTCGTTTCGTGGCCGGGACACCTTTCGTAGGCCCTACAACCTATCCAAACTGCCAAAAGGTGAGTATCTTTTCGAAGTCACCGGCCGCTTGGGTACGTATACGCAAGTGGTGAGGCTGGATTGATTCCTGCCCCCGACCGCACAGTACTGAAGCCCTCCCACCAGAGGGCTTTTTATTTGCAATGGGTACTAAGTGGGCAACCGCAGCGAATCATGCTAAGGTATGATCCGTCCTCCCGTAGTGACGCGGCAACCTTGAATCACCGCAATTCAATTTCTAATCACTAAGTGAGAAGTAACTCGCCCTTGGCGAAGCGGTGCCAGTGCCATTAAAGTTTTTTTGAATTTGGGTGAAAGGATTGGCTGCGTGCAGAATCGCAGTGTATCATCTCCCTAGCCAATAGGTGACTGGGTATAATTTCATCAAAAGTGCCTAGCGGCACTCATAGGACCATGCTAACCGATTGAAACTGCCCCGAGGGGAAGCCTCTTCCCGTTGTTATGGTCCGGCGACCCACTGGTATGGAAGTTTCTTCCATGCCCAATCACCTATTAGAAGAAAGCATGCCGTTGTTGTCGTTCGGGATTCCGATGTTTTAGCGCAGACTACGCGCCTAGGCGACACCAACAACCCTTACTCTGGGAAAGTGCTAGCAACACGGCGTATTGAAGAGGAGGGTTGACGTCGTTGGGATCCGTATCCTTTCCTTAAACATGAACCACAGTATGGGTTGTTG
>JBCBHI010001000.1:0-2393 GCA_038525885.1 Bacteroidota bacterium | reverse complement strand
AAACGGCCTCTTGAGTGGTATGTGCTTCAAACACGAGCATGATCTTTCGCACGGAGGTGAAGAATGAACCGCCGCCTTCTAGAATCTCCTCCTCCATACCTTCCACATCTAGCTTCACCATTACCGACTGGTGAATGCCCTTGCCCAGGCTAACCCAGATCTGGTCCAGAGTCTTTATCTGCACCGGAAAGTCCGTACCCTCTGGGTGATCTACATATTTACCAGAGTACCCCCGGTTATAGGGGTGGGACCGAAAAGTAACCTCATCAGGTTGGGCGCCTAGCCCACAGTGGAACGTATCTACTGACCTCTGCAGACAGTTGAGTCGTAGGTTGGCCCGCAAGGCCTGGTAGTTCTCCGGTTGGGGTTCGAAGGAGAATACCTCCAAACCCTGATTTGCCATCAGGATGCTGTAGTCGCCTATGCAAGCCCCGATATCTAAAAAGGTGGTGTATTCCTGAGTATGGGCTAGCAACTTTTGCTTGAGTCGATATTCGTACGAAAACAAGCTATACATAAAGTCAGTGGTGTTTTCCCGGCAATGAAACTGCCCCATCTGTGGGTTATTTACCCTCAGGCTCGACTGCGGCAGTCGCTTGAATAGAAAGTAGTTCAATGAAGCGCGGGACATCTTCCAGTCCATAAGGCGCCCCAATTCATGCGAGTATTCCCAGTATTTTCTGATATCCATAGTCATTCATTTTGTGGTGGAAAATTGGGGACATCTGTCTGGACAAGCGGGAGGATTTCTGAATTGGGTAGGAAAGCTTCGATTTTTGGAAGGGTTAGAATGAAGAAGGTGGAAAATGATGCACCTATTCCCAATGCACTTCAGAATAGATAGCATTTACCTGAAGGGCTAGGTACAAGCTCCCTGGTAAGCCTCCCCTACATGAGTGTATATAATATAGTGAATAAGCAATCCCGGTTCGGCCTATACTGCCGTGTGATATCTGCCCTTTCGGCCTATTCAGGCCAAGAAATTGAAGGCTCTACCAAAATTCGAAGGTAGGCTCCCAAAAATCGAACGCTTCCCAAAAGCAGTCCGCAGTTTGGCTACTTGCTATCGTCCAAAGAATAGAACGACATGGAAGTAACAACACTCATACTAAACTGCGTACTGCTGACCTACCTGGGCGGATCGGTGGTTTATTTCTTGTTCTTTGCCTGGGGCGCACGCAAACAGCCGAAGGAGGTATACTTTCCTACGAGCATTCCTACTGACCACCACCTGGTTTTGATTCCTGCCTATAAGGAAGACGAGGTAATTGTGGATACTGTACGCAAGGCGTTGGAAGTTGATTATTCTGGTGAATATGATGTGGTAGTGATAGCAGACGGGTTGCAAGGGGTTACCCTTGGCCAATTGAAGCAATTGGACTGTCAGGTTATCCGGTTTCACGATGAGAACCCTACCAAAGCCAAGGCTTTGTTCTATGCACTGCAACAGCTACATCAGGACTATTCTACGGTCACCATATTGGATGCGGACAACTGGATGCATCCTGATTACTTAACTGAGATTTCGCACTCCTTCTGGAAAGGCTACCGCGTGGTACAAGGCTGCCGTACCGCCAAGAATGAGGATACTCAAGTAGCCCTTTGGGACGGTTTCAGCGAGGCCTGGAACAACCAAATATTTGGCACTGGCCATATGGGGCATGGCTTACCCCCCCGCCTGATCGGCTCGGGTATGGCTTTCAGCTACTCGCTCATCTATTCGCTGCTGAAAAACATGGATGCCGTAGGCGGATTCGACAAGGCTTTGGAACTGGAGCTAGCCGCTCGCGACATCGCCATTGACTATAACCCCAAGGCGGTGGTATACGACGAGAAGGTAAGCAACCTGAATACCTTCCAAAAGCAACGTCGTCGCTGGACCTCAGCACAGTTTCATTACTTCCGCCGCCATGCCGGCTCAGCTTTCCAGGCCGCTATATCGGACCGCAACTGGGCATACCTCAACAAGACGGTACAGATGATTTTGCCCCCCAAGATGTCCATCCCCACTGGATTGGGTGCGGCGCTCCTGATCAATATCGCACTAGGCCATATGGGATGGTCCGTTGCTCACGCGGCCTGTTTGCTAGGCTTGGCCACTGCGGTACAGCTTACCATGCCCCAAGGGTACTCCTGGCAAAAGCTAACGCAAAGCGCAGGGACTTTCTTCCGCATGGCGGTCATCTCTACCACCAACCTATTTCGTCTGCGTGGTGCCAACAAGCGCTTTATACACACTCCTCATCAAGCCCACTAAACCACCAGAACGATGAAACAACTCATTCACAAAGAAATGACGAAACTCTCCGCTCAGCGGGAGATGGAAATAACCTTCGTTCTGTATCTGATCTTGATTGTACGCTTGGCCTACTTGGCTTTCAATCTAGTGCACA
>JBCBHI010000999.1:0-2395 GCA_038525885.1 Bacteroidota bacterium | reverse complement strand
TTGTCGGATGATTTATCTATAGAGGCAGAGCTGGGAGATAGTCAATTCCCTTTTCAACCGGAGGGAAATACACAGCAGATTAGGGAATTCGACAGGGTATATCTTGGTCTTAGTCATAAGAAGGGGATTAGGGTGGCAGCTCTGCCTCTATAGATAAATCATCCGACAAATCCCCTTGAACCGCAAGCTGGAACCTAGAATTCAGAAAGACATTCTGTTGATTACCTACCGCAAGACTCCTGCTTAGAAACCCACTAGGCTCAAGGTTGTGGGTACTTCCAAAGACTTGATCTGTAAGGGATGTTCGAGAATCCCTTTCATTACCCAAAACAAATAAAGCCGAGCTATCATATTCCGTTGCCTCGTGCAACTGATAAGAGGCCTGTAAGGAGTTCAACAATAACTCGAAACAAACCTCAACAGAATCTAAGGATTCGGGTATTCTTATCCATTGGAATGAGTTAGTCTCCGGATCATATGACCATAAGGACTGATCTACCCAGGTAACAGAAATGGAATTGGGTAAGATTATTTGATCATGCAAAACCACCTTCTCCTGGGTAACAGGTATCCATACGCAGGTTTGAGCTGTTAGGGTATTGGATAAACACCCCATGACCAACAACATCGCCCCAAACCGCCTAATCATACTTCTAATCTAGGCAACTCAATAAAAAACGTAGTCCCTTTACCCAATTCTGTTTCAAACCAAATACGTCCTCCAGCATGTTCAATACCCCGTTTAGCGATGGCTAGCCCAATACCGGATCCTGTATATTTGGTACTAAAGTTTGGCACAAACACCTTATTCTGTATCTCCTCAGCTATCCCTTCCCCATTGTCCTCCACTTCAGCCAGTACATTACCATTCAATTGAGACAATCTAACATGAATAACGGGATTCCTACCTGTAGGTACGGACTGGAAACCATTGATTATCAAATTACTAATAATTCGCCCCATCAATTTTTCATCCCCCAACACCCGATACTCTCCAGGACCTACCACCGATTCCACGTTCCCATCCTTAGAATGCAGAGTAACCTGAGTACCAATTACTTCTTCCAAGTCAAATTCTTCATGTTTGGGCACGGGCATCTTAGCAAAAGAGCTAAAAGACGTGGCAATATCACTCAAAGTGTCTACTTGCTTTAGTAAGCTATCTATAGGAGCAAATATCGCCTTCTCCTCTTGCCCAGATTGTCCTCCCAACTTCCTACGCATATGTTGCAGGGTTAACTTCATCGGAGTAAGTGGATTCTTTATTTCATGTGCAACCTGCTTGGCCATTTCCCGCCATGCCGACTCCTTCTCACTCCTTGCAAGGGCATCTTTGGAAGCCTCTAGGTTGATCACCATTCGGTTATACTCTCCCACCATGAGTCCAATCTCATCATTGGCATTCCATTCCAGTGGTTCATTTCTCGCTGACAGGGTAGTCCGCTTGATTTTTTGTGTGATCAACCTAAGCGGGAAGGTCAATACCCCCGAGAGGAAATAAGAGGCTACTAAAAACAAGAGGAATAAAACCGTAAAAATGTTCATTACACTGGTGAGCACCAGGCCTACTTCTCTCCCCAGTTCTTGACGAGCATCAAAAAAAGGAATACTGAGAACCCCAATAAGTTGCCCACTTTGGTAGCTAGAGATTCCCAAATAAACCTCCTTATAATCAAGCGCTCCAATGGATTCATCCAAAATCGTTTGAGTATTCTGGAGCTCCCGTATTTCAGCCAAAGCATAGGGGTTAATATAATTGCTCAAGAATCCATTCTCCTGCATCCTAATCTGGGAGCTTGTAATGAGCTCTCCACGGGTATTATACAGGTGCAGGTCCGATTCTGTATAATTAGCCAGCAAAGCCAGAGTAGCCGCTAGTTCCGATTTCTCATTGGGGTTTTTCACATATCGGGTCAATTCCTCTCCCAGATTGGAGGCAATCGAATTTGCCCTGTGGAAATAAGCTTCCGTTACCTCTTCTTGATACGCTGAGGTGATTATGCTCACAGTAGTAAGAGACACTACTAGTAGAGGTAGAAAGAAGGACAGATTCAGATATAGCTGAATCTTGGTGGCATAATTTATCTGTTCACCCCTTAGTGCAAACCGGACTGCGTATACCGCAATGGATAGCAGGGTGATTGAAACAAATATTAGGTACAGGAAGGAGAAGTTGGCCACAATTCTGGAAAGCGGTCTAATGGGGGTAGATATAACAATTATCCGACCCCCTTCCTGCTCTTCTCCCCAATGATGAATGCCATTCGCCAGCATCCCTCCGGGCTGAGTGAACCCTACCAGATTCTCATCTAAATCCAGGTCTTGGTAATAATTAAATGAGCCTGTGTGAAACACCATGCCTCCAGACTGAAAAATCGCATAGCTCGACTCTTCT
>JBCBHI010000998.1:0-2395 GCA_038525885.1 Bacteroidota bacterium | reverse complement strand
GTAGGAGTTTTAGTAGCCTTGCTGTCAGGTAGTTATCCGGCTTTTTTCCTTTCCCGTTTTTCACCCGTGATGGTGCTCAAGGGGGCGGAGAAGTCTATCCGCCGTCGCTTCGGGCTTCGCGAAGTGCTGGTGATGTTCCAGTTTGGTATCTCGGGTTTGCTGGTGATGGCCACTGCCATTATGTTCCAACAACTGCGCTTTCTGGATACCAAGGATCTGGGTTTTACCAAAGATCAGCAACTGGTAGTAGACATCAATAGCGGTGTGGCTCGCAATCAGTTTGAGACCATGAAGGATGCCTTTCACTCGCTTTCCTCCGTGCAGTCTGTCAGTGTAACCAACCGGGTGCCTGGTGAATGGAAAAATATTCCCTATGCCGTAGTACAAGACCCACTGCAGCCAGAGGAAGAGATGGAAATGATCTTCCTATGTGCCGATGAAGATTTTTTGGAGACCTATGATATCGAGCTCCTAACTGGGCGCAACTTCGAAGCCGGCATGGGAGATTCTACCACGGTATTGCTCAACGAAAGTGCGGCCAAACTCTTGGGGATTGACGGCAGTGAAGAGGCGGAAATAGCATTAAATTCTGTCAGGTTTGGAGCCAACCGCCGGGACGTAGGCGTGTTTCGGGCACAGGTGCTGGGTATCGTGAAGGATTTCCATTTCGAAGACCTGCATGAGTCTCTCAAGCCTGTGGTGATCTCCTTTTGGTCTAACCCTTACCACGTGATTGATTACTACACCCTGCGGGTAAACGCAGATGATCCTCAGCGTGTGGTGGCCGAAGTAAAGGCGGCCTACGAAACGGTAGACCCCGGTAGCCCGATGGAGTACCACTTTCTGGATGATCAGTGGGAAGCCAAGTACCGCAATGATACCCGCAATGGACAGCTGATTGGTCTGTTTGCCGGGCTAGGGATGCTCATAGCTTGTTTGGGTCTGTTTGCTTTGGCCTCGCTCACCATTCAGCGAAGGCTGAAGGAAGTAGCCATTCGGAAAGTGCTGGGTAGTTCACGCAACAAGTTGGTGCGCCTACTGTCCTATGATTTCCTTCGCTTGGTGGTTTTCTCCTTGGCTATCGCATTGCCTCTGTCCTGGTTCATCACCAGCCGTTGGTTGGAGACGTTTGCCTACCGGACGGTAGTATCAGTACCGCAGCTTACCAGCTTATTTGTGGGTATTGTGCTGTTGGCTTTCTTCACCGTAAGTGTTCGCACTTATCGTGCAGCCAACCAAAATCCGGTGAAAGCCTTACGGAACGAATAAAGGATTGTATTTCAAAAGAGGGGCTGCCTTTTAAGATAATACTGCAATTTTGCAGCCGAAAAATCTATGGATATTGCTTCCCCTGCCCAGGGGAAGCTCCCGTAGGGTGAAGGGGTTATAACTTCAGTCGTGTGCGAATGGTGCGCAATCCCGGGCCAGCGGCATGAAAGTCACGTCTAGCGGGCCATTTAGGGGTTTCCGATGAAGAAAAACCCTTTCCGGCCTCCGGTCACTGGTGCGCCAGCCCGGCTTTCCCTGATGAGGGCCGGGGTCGCGATCGACAAGGATTTTAGTCCCTAAGATTAATCTGGGGAGTTAGAATTTCTTCTTCCTTAAGAGATAGCCCCTTTTTGATATCTCGTTGAATATGGCTTATTGTTGAAAACCGCCGCTCCTCAGATCTTCTGCCAAACCCGGTTCTAACCCGGTACCGATGTACCGGAAGGTGGTGAGCTCGTAATTCGCGAAGGTATTGATGTTGTTATCCGCTTGCCTGGCGTTCTGATAGGCTTCGTAATCAATGAGTGAAGGATAAGCCAAGGCGGTCAGGCTAAAGAAATTGGGATCTTGTCTGAAGTACGGTGAGAGCGCCGTGATCTCTCGGGGGATTTGGTAATTGAAGTACTCAAAAGGACCCGGAGGAGCCTCTACCGTCCAGCTGTAAACTAAGTTTTTCTCACCGGAAGGGCCTTCTTCATAGGTTCGGAAGACACCTCTGCCCAGGACTACTTTATCGCCCCTGGCATGGAAGAAAAACCTGGAGAAGGTAGAATCCAGTACGGAAACGGAACCTTTGGGGCCGGGCAAGGAATAGGGCTGGCTGGTAGAATAGAAGGACTGTTCCTTACTGAGTTCCGAAATGCCATCCGAAGTCCTCCAAACCGTAAGGTGCCGAAAAGCCTCAAACTCGCGACTGAGATCTGGGACAATAAAATCTTGGTCCACATTGGCCGCAGCCATAAGTCGGTACCCAAATGGAAAGGCCTGTCGGGTAGAGGGATAACCGTATAAAATGGTAGTAGCTTGTAAGGAGGATGCCGGAGGGGATACGCGCAGCAATGGGGCTTCTGTCCATTCGCTAGCCCTCACGGTCGCAGTATCTGCATTGTCTCCAGGAAGTTCCAGC
>JBCBHI010000997.1:0-2399 GCA_038525885.1 Bacteroidota bacterium | reverse complement strand
ACATCATCGTAGGAGAGCAGGTACCCAAAATCTACGCTATCCGTAAGCCATCACCCGTATTTCTGTATTCGGCCTGGCTGCTACGGGCTTTTTACGTATTGCTCTACCCCTTCATGTGGGTGCTCAACAAGATTACCCTGGTGGTACTACGCTGGGTGGGGGTAGAAGACCCCGACGGGCACGATGCCCCACTGAGTGAGGAGGAGATTCGGCACAACCTGAGCCTGTCCCATGCCCATGGGGAGCTCACCAAAAACGAGCACCGTTTGCTCAATGCCGTCTTCCGCTTTGATGACGAAGTAGCCCGGCACATCATGGTGCCCCGGTCCGAGGTGGACTATTTGGACGCCAACCTCTCCTTTGCGGAGAACCTTGCCCATGCCCGAAAGTCACCCCATACCCGTTTCCCACTCTGCGATAGTTCGCTAGACGTGGTACTGGGCGTACTCCATATCAAGGACTTTCTGGGTCACGATGCAGATGATAGCCTGGACCTGAAGAAGCTGGTACGACCACCGCTGTACATCCCGGAAAATATGCCCATCGGGCAGTTAATGCAGGAGTTTCGTACCGCTCGCCAGCACTTTGCCTTCATTCAAGATGAGCATGGTACCACCCTGGGTACCGTCACCCTGGAAGACGTACTGGAAGAGCTAGTGGGTTCGGTACAAGATGAGTTCGATCAGGAACTACCCGAGATCAGCCCTGAAGGAGACAACCAATACCTGGTGGATGGTAGACTGTTATTGGAGAATTTCAACGAGAAGTTTGGCACCGAACTAGTAGCTGAAGACGCCGATACCCTATCCGGTTATTTGGTGGAGCAAGCGGGACATAAGATTAAGCAAGGTCAGAAAATTGAGCTGGCCGAGAGCTGGGTGGCCACTTTGGTAGAGGTAAAAGGAATCCGGGCCAAGCGCATTAGAATCAGCCAAAAATAAGGGCGCACAGGAGCCAAGCTTTGTTGGAATGCACAATCCTTCTCTGTGAGGGTGTACGAGGTCCTGCAATCTTAATTGGATCCGCGTGTTTTGCTAAGCATACCTACAGCTGCATGGATGAATAGTGTGGCAAAGGGTAAGTCTTCGGCTATGCAAGTTTCACTATGAGAGGGGTTCGAAAATAGGCTACTCCCTTGTACCTTGTCCCCCGGACAAAATTTCATCTCCTGCTTCATGAAATACCTAACCCAACTCCTGCTCATCCTCTTGATGCCTGGTGTGGCCTTTGGCCAAGAGCCTGATCCAGAAATGGATTCTTTGATGCTAGAACTAGAGGCTCTGGAAGCGGAACTCAAACCGTTTACCGACAAGTTTTTCGGTACGTTCTTCGAGGTAGGCTATCTGATGGAACAATCCGAGATGCTGGAAGGCGGCATCTTGCTTAAGTACGCGGTAGAGTATCGACAGTCTCCTGCCAACAACCTCCTCATCCGGTTCAATCTGGATCAATACGGACTCAACTACAACGTAGCCACAGACCTTGGCCCCATCAATACCCTCTCCGGAGAAACCAGCATCACCGATGCACTGATTGGTGTTGGCTACCGACTAGGTGAGGATACTTTCCGGTTTTTCGGTCTGGCTCAAGCTGGCTGGAAATTTTATAGCTTCCCTTCGTTGGACACGTCCAATCCCAACCGACTCCTAGAGGCTCCCAGGGACATGGGTATTTATCGGTTTACGGCGGGGGTAGAATACTACTTTGACGATACATTTGCTGCCACCATTGACGTGTTCCATCAGCGGGTGTTTGAGGCCACCGATTTTTGGGTGGACCAACAAGGAGCTACCTGCATTTCTGTTGGGTTGGTAGGTAGCTTCTTCTAATGTATTACAGAAAGGCTATCGGCTTCTTTTCACCCATAGTTGAAAGACACCTTCACAGAGTTATCTCCAGAACGAAGCACTTTAATTTCCTCTTTGTAATACTTACCTACGGCCTTTACTAGGCCTACAAAAATGGGATACAACCCCCGATCGGACTCATAGGTCATGATCAAGGTATTGCGATCAGGAGTTTGATATTCGAAATGAGGAGGTTTAGCGTTCTCTACCTTAGCAGTGATCTTTTCATGGACCCTATTCATTTCCATTAAGAATTCCTTAGCGGTCTTGGGTCGGTTAAAGAAGGCAAAGTACTTCAGCGGAGCATATTCATTCATCCAATGGTCTCCAAAAGCATCCGCAGCTTCATCATAGGTAATTCCCAATACCACGGCCGAGCTTTCAATCAGATTTTTAACCGTTTCATCGGGCACATCCTTGTGGGAATAAATCTTGAAGTCTTTCGGTAGCCCGGCATGTTCCAAAATTTTCATCCATACGGTAGGACCACCGTGATGTTTTTTAATCAACTCTTGCAGAGCATCGGGTATGGAGCCTTTCATTTCCTTTAAG
>JBCBHI010000996.1:0-2399 GCA_038525885.1 Bacteroidota bacterium | reverse complement strand
TGGTTCGTCCCGGTTGAGCGACTGTACCACGCGGGCATCGCCGTCATCGTGCATGCGGGCAGATATATAAAGGAAGTCATCATCATAGCCCATCCACACTTCCGTATCCGATTGGGCCCGCCCGCTATCCACCGGCCAGTGGTTGTTCAGGTACGGGATCCGATCAGCCGACTGCCAACCGGCATCATCCAGAATACCGTCTACGGTGATGGGCTGCGACAAACGCACCATGCGCACCTGATATTCGGCTTGTGTTTGCGAGATTGGCTGGGTAGTACCACCGCTGGCCCACGGTGCTAATGCTAGGCCCAACCCAAAAGTGAAAAGGATGCGAAAAAACATAGTTGTTGTGGAAATTTGATTGGGTATACTGGTCCTCCCCTACGCGGGTTCCACAAAAACCCCTGCTTTCGCCCAACAGCACAATTGCAGGGCCTATCGACAGGAAAACCGCCTTGCAGCAGAAGAGAGGTGCTTTTTTGCTGTTGGGGTAGCAAAAGCTGTCGTTGGTCGAAATACCCTCACCCACCTGCCTTTTCATGTAACTCAGATGCGATTTTCGGGGTAATTTCCTATCATCAAGGAATAAGGTCGATTAAGGTGCACGAGGATTTCGTGCAGTTTTGAATTATACACCATGGATTTAGGAGGATGGATAGCACGGGTGCCCCGCTGGGCCCGCCACGCATTGTTTTGGCTGGTGTACCTTGTATTTTTCTCGCTGGTATACGGTAGCTATGATGAGAATTATGGCCAGGAGTTCCTGTTTATGCTCTTGGACCTACCCATGATCGTCATAGCCACCTACGTGACCATGTATGGGCTCTTACCGCTGCTTTTCAAACAGAAGTATGGTCAGTTTTTTGGCCTGGTAGCTCTAATCCTGCTAATAGCCGGGTTCGTCAACTACTCCATCTACGTACAGTTTAAGCATCCGTTAACAGCCTATGCCAACGAACCCGTGAAGCTTTTCTACCCCTACAAAATTGTCAAGTTTGCCCTGGGCATTTACCCCATAGTAGCCATCGCTACCGTCATCAAACTACTGGAGCACTGGTATCGTAATCAAAACACACAGCAGCAACTGTCGCAAGAAAAACTAGAAGCGGAGCTTAAATACCTCAAGGCGCAGATCCACCCCCACTTCCTGTTCAACACCCTGAACAACCTCTACGCCCTCACCCTCAAAAAGTCTGACGCTGCCCCCGAGATGGTCCTCAAACTATCGGACCTACTCAACTACATGCTATATGACTGTAATGAGAACCGGGTGCCGCTAGACAAGGAGCTGAAGCAAATAGAGAACTACCTGGCTCTGGAAAGAATGCGCTACGGAGATCGACTGGACATCCGGTACTCGGTAAACGGCACCGTGACCGGACACCGGATTGCCCCCATGCTCATCATTGCCTTTGTAGAAAACAGTTTCAAACACGGCACCAGTGAAGAACTAAATCAGGCCTGGGTAAACGTAGAACTGGAAGTGGATGAGCAAACCATCACCCTGAAGGTAGAAAACAGCAAAGCCGATTCGGCCGCCGCCGATGACCGCCAATACAAAGAAGGAATTGGGCTCAATAACGTACGCCGCCGGCTTGAGCTACTCTACCCGGAGCGGCATGAGCTCAAAGTGCTGGACAGCCAAGACTCGTTCTTGGTAGTATTGAAATTGGAGGAGTAAACTATGAGAGCACCGTTTCGAAAAACTCTTTTGGAGACATGATTTGTGTTCTTTCGAAACTAGAGAAGTTAAAATCTTTATGATTTCCAGTGACAAGAAAATGCGCCTGGGATACCTGAGCAAGTTCTAATAAACGATTGTCATCTGTATCCTCCATCAAATCGATTTTGACTTTTGGATAATACAAAACTGAAAGCTGTTCAATTAAACTTAAGATCAACTTAGAGGACTGTTCCCAACGGGGGAATTTCTTGAACTTATCTCTGTTAATAACCTCCTTGTATTCACGGAATAATGCCTCAGATATACAAAGTTCAAGTTTGGGAGTATCAAGGATTGAATCTAAAACAAGAAAGGGAATACTATGGGACTGAATTAAAGCAGACACCACCACATTGGTATCAAGAATTATCCTTGTTTTCGGCCCTATAGCTTCGGATTTCTTCATTAATCTCATCTAATGTCATAGAGGATAATCCATTTTCCTCTGCCATTAGTGCAGTTTTCTTTAGGATGGAGCGTGCATTGGCACGATTCAAAAAGTCTTTTAATTCAGAAAATGTAAGATTGGTTCTTTCAAGACCTGCCTCCTCGAATTCTTCCTCTGAAATATACACAGTAAGCGTTCTCATATCTCCTTCTTTTCTTAAGAAAACCGAATAAAATACTGCCCTAACATTGCATTCATTACAAGTAAAGCATAAAACACTTTAATCGT
>JBCBHI010000995.1:0-2400 GCA_038525885.1 Bacteroidota bacterium | reverse complement strand
AAGTCATGCCCCATCTACGACGGCTGCCGTGTACCCGATAGTCAGGTCCTCGGTACACTCTTCCCAAACCGTCAGACAGGGTTTGGTTTTGACAGCAGGTTCCCGAGTCTCGTCGCTTCTGCGAGGTTCACGGGTATTCGTCTCCTTTCATTATTCACCTGACGGGTTCTTCCCGCCTTTTCCTTATCCGCTCAATACCAACCTGTCACCAGATCAGCACCGTAAGGTGGTTTGATGGCTCTTCCTGAAAAGTCGCCACCGAGGGGACTTACCCTCATCTCTACTGCAGCTTGCAGGTCACACGGCCGACTTTCGGTGTTTACCGGCCTAAGCCCGACACCGGAACGTCGGCCGCCGACAACCTTGCTGATGACGCAGGGCCGCTTAGGCCTACCTGTCTGGGAGAACTCGCCAGCCAATTCCCAGGAAACAGCACCTGATGTAGTACATATCAGGATATCAGAAAGCATTATCCATCAATAAATCCTCACATAACACAAATTCAAAATGAAAGAAGCATTACGACAACCCACCTATTTCTATGCAATCATCTTATTCTCAATCTTATCCTTGGGTACCTGGTTCACCGAAGCCCAGGCCCAAATTAATGGCTCTACGGAGGTCACCTGTGGAACCAGCGCGCAGTATGATTACCGTCATCCTGACGGTGACCCGTGCATTTCTACCTTTTGGGTGGCTACCCTACCTGACGGTCAGGTGATTGAGGAGGAGCTTGATCCGCTGGCTACGTTCTGGCTACCCGTAGGCCTCACCGCAGGTGTAATCACGGTGGAGGTATCTGGTCAGTGCATCAATGATAAAGCCGAGTTGGTGAATTTCACCGATAGGATCGAAACCACCGTGACTCCCCGTACCCTAACCCGGCCAGTTTTTAGCGGGGCGTCCAATTTCCTGTGTAACAATGAGACCAAAACCTATACCGTGAATAACGTTCTGGGCGCGACTAACTACCGCTGGGAAGTATCAGCAGGTTGGAAAATCAATGGCAGTTCACAAACCTCGCTGGAAACTTCTTCTAACAGCATCACCGTCACACCCCCCGCTTCAGGACATGGTTCCGGCACCATTCAGGTGCGCGCCTTGGGCCCAGGGGGCTGTATTGCCAACAGCGGATACAAGAGCATCAGGGTAGATTATGGGGTGTGGCCCTTAAATTTTACCGGGCCCACGGAAGCATCGGCAGGTCAGTACCTACTGTTCGAAACCTCTGGCGCAGGGCTGGATAACTACCAGTGGACCATCCCCAATGGCTGGACCATTGCCGCGGTGAACGGCAGGCCTTGGCTGACAGTAAAAACCAATAGCAACAGCGGCAGAGTGGACGTTAGTGCCACCTCTACTTGTGGTAACACCGGGGTGTTCGATGGAAGGCACATTACCATTTCGGGCAATCATTCCGGTGGCATCCTGCAACGGTCTGCCCCCTGCCAGGGAGAGGACCGTGGCCTTGATTTGGAAACCGCCGAGAACTCCCCCTTCCGCATGTATCCCAATCCGGCAAGCTCCCATGTGGAAATTGAACTCCCCAACCGAAGCATCATCAAAAGTGTACGGGTGTTCGATCAGGCCATGAAGTTGGTGTACCAAGCAAACCCAGAAAGTGACCACCACACCATCCAGCTGGATAGCTTCCAAAACGGAATGCTCATTGTTTTGGTAGACAACGGAAGCCACACCTTGATCCAAAAACTAGTGGTACAGCCCTAAGCTGAGAATAGCTAGGATAGGGCTATTCCTGGAGCCATTCTAACCTTCCTTGGGCAGAGGTTTCTGAATGACATGCTCAGCATAGCCCATTTAGCATACTCGGAATAAAATTTTCGATTTCCACTCCCCTGTTCCTTGAGCAGGGGAGTTTTTGTTTTAAAGCTAATGGCTACTATGACTTAGCCTGGCATGGGGATTTTCAGTTTACAACCGGATCCCATGCCAAACCGCCCATATTTGGCCTTGTAGGTAGCCCACCGCCTGAGCCTTGTTCCTTCCTGGGCCCTTATGTAAGCCACTTATATAGCATTCCAAACTCATCACCCTACCCGAAGATGCAAAACCGATCATGGAACGAAACACGGATATCTACGAGATTATGAAGAAAATCTATATATAGAACGACCCATTGGGAAGGGAAAAAGTTTACCCACCACAACTTCGGGGAAGGGCGATTACTGTGCATCGATATCATCAACCGTATTTCATCAGCAAGGAAGACTACTTCAACTTCACAAAAAAATAGGCATGACTGAGGGTAACACCCCTACGAGACCTCAATTAGAGCTATGAAAAGAAGCGAGAAAAAGAGCAATAATAGAACCTGGTTAGGAAGGGGATGAAATGAAAACTACAGCAGGGATTTGTATGCAGATTGAGCATTTTGTTTTC
>JBCBHI010000994.1:0-2413 GCA_038525885.1 Bacteroidota bacterium | reverse complement strand
GCCCACCGTGCATACCAGGATCTCCATACCCTCCTTTTCATCTACGTGCATGGTGTACTCGGATGATTGGGGTGGGGTTTTGAGGGTCAGTGGATTATCCTTAGTGCCGATTTTTTCTTTGAAGTCCATAGTTTTCGTGATTAGGTGTTGGGGTTCCAAACAGTATCTTAATGTAGCTAGGCGATTTATCGATTCATAATGCCTATCCTATGGATCGGGCTTGGGGTTAGTTGGTCATAAGTGAGGAACCCAGAAGGGGCTCATAGAGAGTAGGACTTTCCTTAGCCACCTAGATTCGTCCTACCACTCCAAGTGGTGAGACGAATTATGGATATCCAATAGGGTGCTCACCCTAGGAAGTTCACGGCGTGGACGACAGATTAGTATCTAAGGAATTCCTGGAGAGTGCCGCCCTCTCCGAGGGCTTGGTTTTTTTGGGGGCAACAGACCCCGGAGTTGACTCCGGGGTCACAGTATATCGTTCCCTACCGGGAACTACATGGGGTGCATAGCCTGAGCTTATTGCCAGGAGTCGAACCATAACGACGGCTAGAAGTTCCAAGAATGCTTGATCCTAGGTGCCTGGTATGGATTAGCTAGGGCATAAAACAACTGTGCCCGGTCGATCTGACTGGGCACAATGGGTATGAGTTGGATGGGGAGGTGATTCTTATCTGCCACCCATCATGTTGGCCAGGTTGCCCATGCCACGGCGTTTGCCGCCGCTCATTTGGTTCATCTTCTTCATCATCTTGCGCATATCCTGGAATTGCTTCAGGAGGTTGTTTACCTGCTGTATGCTGGTGCCGCTACCGTTGGCTATGCGCTTGCGGCGGCTACCGTTGATGATGTCTGGGTTTTCGCGCTCCTTGGGAGTCATACTTTGTATGATGGCCTCAATGGGTTTGAAACTATCATCGTCCAGGTCTATATCTTTCAGGGCTTTGCCCATGCCAGGAATCATTCCCATGATATCCTTCAGGCTGCCCATCTTCTTGATCTGCTGCAACTGAGACAGAAAATCATCAAGAGTGAACTGGTTCTTCCGTAGTTTCTTGTTCAGACGGCGGGCTTCGTCCTCGTCAAAAGCCTCCTGTGCTTTCTCTACCAGAGAGACTACGTCACCCATACCCAGGATACGGCTAGCCATCCTATCCGGATAGAATACATCCAGCGCATCCATTTTCTCGCCAGTACCCACAAACTTGATGGGTTTTTCTACTACCGAGCGAATAGATAGGGCGGCACCCCCACGGGTGTCACCGTCTAGCTTGGTAAGTACCACACCGTTGAAGTCGAGGCGATCGTTGAAAGCCTTGGCGGTGTTTACTGCATCCTGACCCGTCATGGAGTCCACCACGAAGAGGGTCTCGGCAGGGTTGAGCGCATCCTTTAGGTTGGAGATCTCATTCATCATCTCCTCGTCCACGGCCAAACGCCCGGCGGTATCGACGATGAGTATTTTCTTACCCTGTTTCTTGGCTTCCTTGATGGCAGCCTTGGCAATTTTAACTGCGTCCTTGTTTTCAGGCTCCGCGTATACGGGTACGTCTACCTGCTCACCCAATACCTTCAGCTGGTCTATCGCCGCAGGGCGGTAGATGTCGCAAGCAGCCAGCATTACCTGGCGGCCTTGTTTCTTGAGGTAGTTGGCCAGCTTACCGGTAAAAGTGGTTTTACCCGAACCTTGCAGACCACTGATTAGAATGACGGCGGGGTCGCCTTTGATGTTGATTTCCTCTTGCTCACCACCCATGAGGCGTACGAGCTCCTCGTTCACAATTTTAACGAGTAGCTGGCCCGGCTTCACGGTGGTAAGTACTTCGCGGCCCAGGGCTTCTTTCTTGATCCGGTCGGTTACTTCCTTGGCTATCTTGTAGTTAACGTCGGCGTCGATTAGGGCTCTACGGATTTCCTTGATCGTGCTGGCAACGTTCACTTCCGTGATTCGGCCTTGACCTTTCAGGGTCTGAAAGGCCTTATCGAGCTTCACACTGAGATTATCAAACATAATGGCTGTACTTACGTCAAAAAACGGACCGCAAAAATAAGGAATTTTTGTCCGTGATGGTTCCTATATGCGGTTTTTCTGTAAGGGAATGGGGGAGGAGGGCTGCCCTTAGGGCCTGATGTTCACAGATTTGGTAAATGCATTGTAGGTAAAAGGGGTGAAAGAGGCTTGGGATCATGAGAGTCTAAGCAGGCTACCAGTGGAAATCACGGTCGCTGACTACAGAGTCCTCTGGGACGTAGGTATCCACGATGGTGCGCTCTTTGCCCCCAAACTGGGCGTGGCGAAACCGTACCGTGAAGCTCTCCTCGCTGAGCTGGGTAAGTTGGAAGTACTTGGTGTCGCCTTCTGTGTTCTTGAGTACTGGAAACTGATGGCTTGTGAGTTTTAGGAAGTTCTGGC
>JBCBHI010000993.1:0-2414 GCA_038525885.1 Bacteroidota bacterium | reverse complement strand
GAAACGTGAATACCTATAATTTGGACGGCACGCTAACCGAGGAACTCTACGGTGCTGACCTTGGTGCAGACGTAGGCTTGGGGCTACAGTATTGGTTCAAGCCCGACTTTTCTATTTTCACAGAGGCACAGTATCGGTACATATTTCACACCCTGCGCGAACCCCTTAGTAGGCCTGGGGGAGACTTTATATGGCCTTCCCTAGGAGTACGGTGGAACATAAGCGGTCGCAACCGGCTGAAGAAAGAAAGTATCAAATAAGGCTTGGATTGCTCCCTAATATAAAGCCTACCCTAGAAGCATTATTGGGCGGCATTTCAGTACAAACCGAATAGGACTTACGTAAATTTGATCTCACAAATTTTCTTTGCAGATGAAAGTTCATGGTACCATTCTGTTCGCCTGCCTATGCCTTCTCTCTTTCTCGTTAGGGGCACAACCTCAAAAAGGCAATGCCCTGTTGGCCGGAAGCTTAGAAATATATGGTAAGAATGGCAATCAGGATATACCTACGAGTGGTGTGAGTGTCAACCCCAGCGTGGGGGTTTTCGTCACGGATCACCTGCTGGTGGGTATGCAAATGGGAGTACACTATGATCAAGCTACCTTCCCCAACACCCTGAATAAGAACTGGACCCTCATCATGGCCCCAAGGGTAACGTACTATTTTGGCAACGGCCCTTGGCAACCGTTTCTTTCTACTTTGGTAGGAGTTACCCATGGTGCACAGCAGTTCTTTCCTGATAACCAACCAGAAATCAGGATTGTCCAGAACAACTTGATGTATGATGTGGAAGCCGGAGTAGCCTACTGGCTGACTGAGAAGCTATCGGCAGACGGTTACCTGAGATATACCAGCCAAGTGAATATTCACGATGTTAGTTTGGTGACTAGCCGAAGTTTAAATGGTGGCGTCCGGTTTAGTTTCCTCTGGTCTCGTTGAGTTTGCCATGCCCTCTTATGGGCGAAGGATCTCTCTTCTTACCCTTGATCCCCTCCCAATACCTTTTCAGCTGAATCCCTCGAATACATGAAGTCCATTCTCCTCTCCTTCTTTTTCCTCCTGATTGCCTTTGTAAGCAATGCACAACCCCAATACGGCGACTTAACTCTCGGGAGTGGCATCCATATGTATTACCACTCCTCCCCATCTGCTCCCCCTACCTATGGCGGTTCATTTAATCCTGGCGCGGGTATTTTCGTCACGGATCACCTAATGATTGGTAGTGCTACCATTTGTAACTTTTCTTCCTTCGAGACCTACGGATTCCGGATCAACAACTTAGTGCTCGGTTTGGCCCCACGCATTGCGTATTATTTCGGTTCAGGACCCTGGCAGCCTTATCTTTCGACCTCCTTCGGCTTCGCAGCCTATTCTACCAGGGAGTTCATTGACCAATATACACCCCAAACCACCGCTATGGGAGACTTGCTTTTCCAAGCCGAGGCAGGAGCAGTATACTGGCTTAGCAAACAGATAGGATTGAGCTTTTCGCTCAACTTCTCTACGGGGCAGCCCTTAGAAGATCCCGAAGATTTCACCCATGAAGGGCTCTCCGGAAACATAGGCCTGCAGTACATTTGGCCTAAATAGATCAACCGCTAATCAGGCTCTAGACTTAATACATAAATCAATCCCATTTTCTTTAGTTGAGCTATAAGCTGTGGTATAGTATTTGAGCGTGGCTTCACGTATTCATCTTACTATTCAACCACTATGAAACACCTGAAGTATACCTTGATGGTAGGACTATTCCTATCCACTACCTTGGCCTATGCACAACCCAAGAAAAATGATTTGTCCCTAGCCGGAGGAATCAACCTGTACTACAATCCCTTTGATGACGCATCGCGGTACTTTAGCATTTCCGTTCTACCCAATCTAGGCGTTTTCCTTACTGACCATTTGCTGTTAGGGGCTCAAGTGGGTGGAGGATTGCACTCCTCTACCGTGAACAACCCTGCCAACACCACTCGGAGCCTCTCCTACCATATGGTGGCGGCTCCCAGGGTGGCGTACTACTTTGGTGATGGCCCCTTACAACCTTATGTATCCAGCTCTATCGGGTTCTCAGTGGGTACCAACCGGTTCTTCCTGAATAACAACTTGAATGAGGTCAGAACCATTAGCAACCTTTCCTTTTCGGTAGAGGCTGGCGCAGTCTATTGGTTAGCGGACCATGTAGGCATCATGGGGTTTATGTACTATAGCGGTGGCCAACGGCTGGACGAATCCGAACCTTATTTCAGCCAGGGAATCAACGGTAGCATCGGTGTCCAGTATTTCTGGTCAAGGTAGTATTGTGGTCCTGCATCCAGGATACCATAAAGAGTATCAGGGCTTTTACTCCTACCAAGCGGACGGTTTAAACCGTCCGCTTGACTGTCCGCTTGGCCGCCTTCCTTACTTCTTAT
>JBCBHI010000992.1:0-2416 GCA_038525885.1 Bacteroidota bacterium | reverse complement strand
GCTTGGACTACTATCTGGAGGAGAAAGCCAGCACCGCCGCGCAGATAAAGCAGCAAGAGGAGCAGTTCAATAGCCAAACCGTACGGCAAAACCTGGCCTTCCTCAATCAATGGGAGCAGATCCTGGATAACCACGCCTATTACAACCAAACCGCTGTGCGGGTGCAGGACTCCGCCGGGGTCTATTTCACCTATCAGGAAACGGAGCAGGAAATTGACGGACTGTCCTACTTGCTTCGCTCCTTCGATTTCAGCAACATAGGCGTGGAGCTGGTGGCCGAGTGGTACAAACGCAACCTGTTTATCTACCGCAACATCCTGCAAGAAACCCAGGAAGGAGACCGCGTCCTTATTCTCTTCGGAGCCGGGCATGTGCGCTATTTGCACCAGATGCTAAGCGACCATTCTGAATACCACCTACATGACCCCAGTGCCTTTCTGTAGTTTCATAAAAGGATTTGGGTGAAATGATCGGCTGGGTGAAGAGCCGCAGCCTTGGCAAGGATGTGAGCAGAATAGGGGTCAGACCGCGCCGCGAAGGCCGCCATCGGCATTGTGAAGAAAGTGGTCGGACCCCTACAACCTTGGTTTAAATTTCATCAAAAGCGCCGCTGTGCGACATCCCGCTGGGCGGCATCATGCTGGGCGAGGCGCTCATAGGAAGCTGAGCCCAGGATAAGGAGGCAATGCATTGGCTTTGAGCGAGTTGAGTTTTCGCGTGAGGGATAGAACCTCTGTCTGAACTCACCAAGTGGGGCCTGGGTTTCCCCGGACTTCGAGTCCCGGTCCGGTGGACCACCTCAGTCCCCGGGGGGGATGAACTGGATGGCCCCACTTGGTAGCGAGTGGTGATAGCCCGGCCCCTTTGTAGGCTGAGGCCCGCGTAGCGGGAATTCTCGAAGCCTGCACAGGGGACACGCCCAAGGACCTATAGTTCCACAACGAGCGTCGCAGAAGCACATCTCTTTACATCCTGATGGCAAATCAGGATGATTGAAGAAAGGTATTCCTTTTCCGCAAGGAACCTCTCCAGAGATGCCAGGCTCTGGGAAGGATCTGGTGAACTCGGCTCTGGCTAGGGCCTTGTGAGTAGCATGGGAATAATCCAACTGGATATCACCTGGCGGCCTACTCCTTAACCAGGAAATGTTCCATCCAACAGGCAGAACAAATCCCTCAACCAGTAGAACGCCCGACGATTGCATTGACCCTAGTATATGTAGGTAACAAGTGGTTTATTAGCGAAAAGAACTAAGTTATCTATGGAATATTATAAAACATCGGCTACTACTAAGAAACCCACCATGAAATGGATTTGCTCTTTGGTATTGGCTTTTGTTCTAGGAGGAGTATTTGAAGCAAATGCTCAATATGGTTATTGGCAGCAAAAGGTTGATTACACCATGGATATTGATTTTGATACGGAAACGCATCAATTCCAAGGCGAGCAAGAAATCATATATACTAACAACTCACCCGACACCCTGAGAAAGGTGTTTTATCATTTGTACTACAATGCCTTTCAGCCAGGTAGTATGATGGACATCCGTTCGCGCACCATTGCCGATCCGGATGGTAGAGTGCGGGATAGAATTTTCCATTTGAAGGAAAATGAAATTGGTTACCACCGGGTAAAGGAACTGAAGCAAGACGGAAGGGACCTTAGCTATGAAGTAACGGGCACGATACTAGAAGTGGAATTGGCCAGGGAATTGTTGCCCGGGAAATCCACCACCTTGAGTATGAAGTTCGACTCTCAGGTTCCGGTGCAAATACGTAGAACCGGAAGAGACAACAAGGAAGGGATTTCATATTCCATGACCCAGTGGTATCCTAAATTGGCTGAATATGACAAGCATGGATGGCACGCTGATCCTTACGTAGGAAGAGAGTTTCACGCGGTATGGGGAAGCTTTGATGTTACCATTCATTTGGATTCTGCCTACATGATAGGTGGTACGGGTTACCTTCAAAATGCACAGCAAATAGGGCACGGCTACGAGGATAAGTCGAAGCCGGTAAGGAGGAAAAGAGGAGAAAAACTAAGCTGGCACTTCAAAGTAGATAATGTGCATGATTTCGCTTGGGCGGCAGATACTGACTATACCCACGAAATAGTGGAAGTAGAGGGCATTCCTAATCTTCACTTCATTTATCAAGATGAGGATAGGGAGATAGCTGAAAACTGGGATGAGCTGAAGGATTATGCGGTAAAAACCTTCCAAATCATGAATGAGAAGTATGGGAAATATCCATACGAAGACTACACCATTATTCAAGGTGGAGATGGGGGTATGGAATACCCTATGGCTACCTTAATTACGTCTGGCAGAAATTTTAGGGGATTGGTGAGTGTGACGGTGCACGAGTCTATTCACTCCTGGTATCAGGGGGTTTTGGCTTTCAACGAGTCCAAG
>JBCBHI010000991.1:0-2416 GCA_038525885.1 Bacteroidota bacterium | reverse complement strand
GGCGGGTCCGCTACCCATCCTTCCCTGCTCATCTATTAGCAACTCAGCGTCGTTATCATTGCGTGGGTTGGTATTGTATAGGGCATAGCGACGCCCGTAAGTCTCCAATTGAACATCAAACACCAAGGTATATTGGCCACGCTCGATTGCCTGAAAGCTTGGCAAATTGGGAGCACAATAGAGCCACCCACCTTGGGGAACCCGTATGCCCCCGGGCACAGTAAGCTGGGGTAATCCTCCCGTTTTGCCGTAGGCAGGATAGTACCGCAATGGATAGCCGATGATGGCATCGGTAACGGTAGCCGAATCATCGAACACCCAAAGGCCGTGCGGACGGGTAACCTCTCCCGCTTCGATTCCGAAATGGGTAGCCAAGTCTGCTTTCCTAGAGTCGGGCGTAGGCGCATACGGATAGGCTGGCAAAGCACCGTAGTCTACCTGCCAGCCAATATCCTCCATAATGGCCAAGTCGATGGCGGTCATCACTTGGCGGTACCCCTGCACGGGGTCGTGGGTATGCATGATGTGGCGGTCTATGGGCGGAGAAGGTAAATAGCGGTCATTCCACCAGCTACCACGGATGTGTGAGCTGCCAGTGGCCATGCGGACCGCCTCTCCCTGATTGTGAAGCCTAACTGCATCTCCCATGAAGGATTCTCCACCTTCCGCATCCTCTTGGATATAGTCTTCTTGATCACCGCGCAAAAAGCCTAAAGCATGCCCCAATTCGTGTACCGCGGTGGTTATCAGATCGAAATGATTGGCAACGAGCACGTCGTATTCCGTCTCAGGTGTGGCGTCAAAGAACCAAGGCCGACTGGGGGTGGTATTGAAGACCAGGTATCCGGCATTCTTCCCTTCCTCCATCTTACCCCCAAAGGCCTTGGATGAGGAAGGGTCCTCGGTGCCATCGGGGTTCACAAGAGTGCTAAAATCAAGTGCATACACGAAGATCACATATCCTGCTTCCCCATCAGGAAAAGGTAAGTAGTCATACCCTCCTTGGGCATAATCCGGTCTCACCCTCAGCTTGGTTTTGGGAGGCAAGGTGCGTTCTTCTACCAATACCTGCTCCCACAAACTCACGGCATATTCTAGCGGAATACGCCTTTCTGGATGCTCGGAAAAATACCCTTGGTCGAATCGGTAGTCGAGAATAATGTTGAGATGCGGCTCCCCCTCTTGGGCAAAAAGTGTATGAGGAATAAAGTGCGCAAGCACCATACTTGTATATAAAAACACGAGATACCATTTCATATACAGGGGAGCCAAGAGGAGCCTAAAAGCTTGAAATTTAATACCTGCAACCAAAAAACACCTCGAGTATTGTGTGAATTCATCTCGGCTCCTATATTTGCACTCCCTTTACGGGAAGCCACGGGGAATTAGCTCAGCTGGCTAGAGCGCTACACTGGCAGTGTAGAGGTCATCGGTTCGACTCCGTTATTCTCCACAAAGTAAGAAAGCCTTGCAAATCGCAAGGCTTTTTTATTTCCACCCTCTCTAATACTAAACCTTATAGGTTTCCAAAACCTATAAGGTTTGGGCTTCTCCTGTAATAGCACCGAAAGTCGAACCTCGACTAGGACGAGAAGTCCCCCGGATACCCAGCATTCTACCCTCAATTCTCCTGTTTCCCAAAAACGCTCGTCAATTCAAACCCAACATTCACGCCATGGAAACATACGTTGCTCAATTGACCTGAACCGCGCAGGGTCCTCGCACGAGATTGTCCTCAATTATCATCCAACAATTAGGAAATAACATGAGGAACACCCTATTAGTAAGCATTTTGAGCATAAGTACCCTGGGAGGGGTCTATGCGCAAGACCAGACCGAAATAGTCTGGCAAGAGAATTTTGAGCGATGGGAGAACGGCCTACCGGTGGATTGGGAACGAAACCACGAGGAAGTATCTCTGGAGGCCACGGAGGAGGGCCATAGCGGAAAGGCTCTTTGGCTACGAGGACATGGCGTCGATGAGGTACTCATTTACGATGCTACGCATATCCGGCATCTCACCGAAGACCAGTGGTATACTCTGAGTACTTGGGTATATCGCCCAAAAGGAAGCAGCCTTACTGCACTCCTATACGTGGAAGGGCACGGAGAACCGGAAGAGGTGCCGTACAACGAGTTTTATCTGCCCGTACCGGACCTTGGTTACGTACCTCCGGCAGAGGAACCACCTCACAAATGGCAGACGGACCCGGCAGAGGGGGTAAATTGGGACGAAATGCAACCCAACCCCGCGGACAATCCTCCAACCGGGCCTCCTACAGCAGAGGATGGGACCATACCTCAGGTAGACGGTCCTCAAAATCTGGATCTACCAGAAATCTCACCCACTGAAGCCGATGCTACAGCGGAGATCACGTATCTGGCCAGCACAGATGACCTCAGCATGGGCAAGTGG
>JBCBHI010000990.1:0-2417 GCA_038525885.1 Bacteroidota bacterium | reverse complement strand
CCAATTCTTTCTGCGGTTCTATGATGATAATGTAGGGGATATTGACGCGGCCATGGCGGTAGATGACTTGAGTGTCACCTTTTCTGCTGCTGCAGAAACCCGGATAACGGCCACCTCGGACTACGGCATATCGGCCATACTGGATGCGGGTATCATCGACGATATTCCTGATGATACGGACGGGATTGCATACACTGAGGTATCCGAAGCGGATATGAGCACACTCAATACGCTATTCACGGACTTCTACAACGGCAACTATACGGATGCAGCCACTACGGCGGCGGGCTACACGTATGAGCTTACCCAAGTAACGGCCGACGGCAGTACCTACTACCTGCTGCGCCAGGGGCAAGGCTCTACCCACTACTGGGGTACCTACGTGCGCAATACCACGGCTGCCCAGGACTGCCTGGCCCTGCAAGCCCCCCATCCCAAAAAGGATTTCCGTACGGGCAAGCAAGCAGCGGCAATCTTTGACCTTACGCAGGCCAGCGAGTTTATGGTAGCGGGCATTAGCCGCTGCACTAGCGGTGAAACGGTGTTGTGTGCGGGCTCTACGGCTAGGTGTAGCGGCGGTGCTTCCGAACCCTTCCGTACTTCGGATGTAGCTCACAATGATTCTACGGCCTTTCACATTGCTTCGGAGTGCTTGCGCACAGCCAATAGCTCCTTGTATTTCATTCAGCTGCACGGTTTTACGCAGGAGATAACCGACCCTGAATTCATCTTCTCCAACGGTACCGAAAACACCCCCACTACGGATTTTTTGGTTTCTTTGGACACCGTGTTCGCGAACGTGTTGCCAGCCCTCACGGTGGACCTGGTGCATATAGATGGGGCTACCAAACTGAAGGCCACGACCAATACGTTTGGCCGGGTGCTCAATGACTACCCCAACCACATTTGCGAGTCGGGCACTACCCCCACTACCCCCAGTGGTAGGTTTTTGCACCTGGAACAGTACAAGGAGTTTCGGGAGTTTCCGGAGAACTATAGCGATTTGGCTACCATTATCAATACGGCTATTGACTGTAGTTCGAGCATGGCTTTGCCGCTGCGACTCACTTCCTTCAACAGCCTGCAGGATGAGCGGGGGCGGCTTTGGCTAGTGTGGGCTACGGATTACGAACTGAACGTAAGCCACTTTGAAATAGAAGCTTCTGATGATGGGCATACATGGGAGGTGATGGACCTGGTAAAGGCTACGAACGACCCCATGGGACATAGCTATCGGTTGGAAGTTCCTTCCTACTGGGCAGGCTTGCGTTTCGCCCGGCTAAAATCGGTCGATTATGACGGGAGCACGCAGTATTCTAACAAACTGCCGATTGCCCTGGGGGCCACTTTGTTTCGTGCCTACCCCAACCCCGCCAGCGGCCGGGTACGCCTGGAGGGAATCCAGGACGTGGACCTGGTCACCCTCACCTCTATACAAGGCAGCACCTGGCAGCTCCCAGTGAGCCAAGGGGAGGTAGATCTGGGCACGGTAGCCAGTGGCCTGTATGTGATCAGTGCGGGGCCGTACCGGCAGTTGCTGCGGGTAGAATAGCGCAGCGGGAAATTTAACCCCCGGCCCTTTCTCCGCTTTCGCGCATACTTCCTTTTCTTTGCGGATTGAACGATGCACCCGGCGTGCTATGCAATTCGATTTCCTTAATATTCTACTTCTGCTAGGTGCCGTACAGGGCTTTACCCTCTGCATCTTTTTGTACAAACGCAGGTCGGTGAATCCTGCTGCTTACTGGTTTCTCTGCCTTTGCTTGTTCTCCCTCGGCTTTTTCAATTTCACCTATGCGCTGCACTACAGCGGCATTGACCGGATAGGTTTCATACCGCTGGATGCTTTCCCGTTGCCATACAAATACCTGATCGGGGTAGGGGCCTATTTGTACGTACGCAGCCACACTTCTGGAGTACAGGGGGCGGCCCTGCTGCGCCGTGAGTGGTATTGGTTTTTGCCAGCGCTGGTCTACGGTCTGCTGCGTAGCTATTGGTATTCTTTCGTACTGCGAGAGGGCACCAACCGGATCATACAAGTGGTGGATGACTCGGGCTTTTTCATTGTGAACGAGTTCGTGTATTTGTTCTTCGACCTGGTCCTGGCTGGGTTGGCCTGGCGAAGCCTGCAACGGATGGATGAGGCGCAGCGATTGAAGAATAGAGGTTGGCTCAAAACCTTCCTGACCGGGTTTGGGCTACTCACGGTGTTTAGCATTGTGCTGGTGGTGATAGATCTGAGTATCCACCGCATAGACACCATCCCGTTTTATTACCCCACGCTGATCGTGAATTCCTTGTTCATTTACTGGATCGGCTATGTGGGGTTCTCAAAGCCCTCTACCTTTTTTGGTGCGGTACGCACTACTGCGCCCCCGGCTGACAAATGGGAGCCAGTTCAGGAGGCCCTGCGGCGG
>JBCBHI010000989.1:0-2419 GCA_038525885.1 Bacteroidota bacterium | reverse complement strand
CATCCCCAATTGATAAGAACTCTCTGTACGGACTCGGATCACAACTGAATAGTGCTGGTCGTGAACCAAATTCAATGGGATGGCAATTCGTCGATAATCAACTGGGCGTTCAGAGAAAGGCTTGAGGTCACCATACTCCTGTTCTGAAACCAGACTATCCCCTAAAAACAGCCAAAAAGAAACTGAATCAAGTAGAGGATAACCAAACTCCAGCATCCACAAATCCTCATCAGAACGCCCCGACGCAATATCAAAGCGCATCCAGTAGGTATAAGGCGAGGGACCATAGGAGATATTCTCATCCTCTGAAGGAAGGTAACTACCAGCCAAGGCTTGTTCTAAGGATAAGGTACCTGCAGAATCTGTGAGCACCAATACTCCCTCCCCTACAGAAATCTGCTCTACATCTTCTGAAAGTTGAATGACGGGAGGTGCTTGTCCGAATGATTTAGAAAGGAATAAAAATGAGGTTACTAATAAGGTTAGTCTCAGTTGCATACCTTGTATCAAAAAGGTTCCCAGAAGTAATCAAAGCTAAATAATTATCTCAATTCGCAGAATAAATTTTAATTCTCAGCAGCTTTCAAAGCTAATACCCCAAACACTCCCTTTGCTTTAAAGAAGGGTAAATGCCATAACAGCAAGCCTACTTGGGCCAACATAAACACTTCTCCGACAACCCAGTATACGGTTCCCCATTGATGGTGCATGGCCAAAATGGGAACCGCAGATAAGGCAAACACCCAGCGAATAAGTTCTGCGGTAAAAGCCCATCCTTTTCCTTCCGCCAAGGCTCCTACAGAGGCTAAAATGAGGAATGAAAATGTGACCATAACTACCTTCACCTCTAACGCCAGCTGATGGGAATGCACCACCATGGCGTAAATGGTAATAACCGTCCAGAGTATTTGGGTGAACACGTAGAAAACCAAACTAGCTGGTGTACCTGGATTCTCATGAAAATCAGGGGTTGTTTCCACCCTTTCGACTGGCTTCACGGTGTTGTTCATCTGGCTGGGTGGAGAAAACAATAATTTAAGTTTAGCCCCAAGACCCGGCACTTGCTTCCATTTTAACCTAATGTCTTTGAAAAAATGTACATGCGCCCACACGGTATCGTATGAATCCAGTTTTTTGGTAATACCATAGGTAACGGTAGCCTCTTCTTTTGCATAGGTTCCAAATAGTAAATCCCAGAAAATGAATACGCCTCCATAATTCTTGTCAATGTACTCGGGGTTAGTACCATGATGAACCCGATGAGCACTAGGAGTCACCAAAATATATTCTAGAAAGCCCAAGCGAGGAATAAACTGGGTATGCAAGGGCATTTGGTACACTCCATGAAAGATGAGCACGGTAAAAATGATTTCGGGCTGAAATCCTAAAAAAGGTAGTACAAGCCAAAAGGTGGATCTAACAATTGTCTGGAAGCTACTGATTCGGTACCCAACAGAAAAATTGTAGTGCTCACTCTGATGGTGCAAAATATGCACCCCCCAAAGTAAACTCGTTTCGTGCCCCAGTCTGTGGCACCAATACCAAAGAAAATCTACCACCAGCGCCAGTAGCAGCACACTCCACCAAGTAACCGGAATGTAGAAAAGGCCGACTGACCCAATGGCGATAAAAACCGAGGCCAAAAACCCTTCCCAAAACACACTAAAAAGGCGGTCACTTAATCCACAACTAAAGTTGACGATGGAATCGTTGGCGTGAAATACCTTTTTCTTCAGCTTACGTTGTAGCCACAATTCGATTAATAGAGCGACCAGAAAAAAGGCGGGTATGATAAAGAATATGCTTTGAACACTTTTCACGGCTACTCAGCTTTTTGGAGACGATAACTTTTGTAAATTCGACGGCGAGAGGCAAAGTCATTGTACATCACAGTACCCTGCATGCCTGCAAACTCACGGATATACTTCCTTAGGAATGAAGGCACATGCTTTTGAACCAAACTCTCCTTTCGGGCATTATCGTCATCCAATGCTTTCCGCACATTGGCAGTAATATCTTTCTCAGCCAAAATCGTCATCCCAGATGATGCTAATTGTTGGTGCCAAGTAGTCACTTTATCGGCGTGCCGGTTGTCAGCGGTTACCAAAAAGCCCCCCGGACGTAATACGCGTTTTACTTCTGCCAGAAAGGCCTCCATGGATGGATAAGCATGGGAGCTTTCTACATTTACTACTACATCAAAACTATTATCCTCAAAAGGCATTTCTACCGCGCTTCCTTGTACATATCTCAAAGCTTCCCCTTGATAGTTGGAATTGGAAAAAACCACTGCTTTGTCTGCTAAATCCAGCCCCGTCATGGAAGCCGGTTTCAGATGTTTATAGATGAAATTTGCTCCTCCTCCCCTTCCGCTTCCTACTTCAAGAATATCTTGATTCTCTACCTGAACTTGCGAGGC
>JBCBHI010000988.1:0-2425 GCA_038525885.1 Bacteroidota bacterium | reverse complement strand
CATTCCCTATATTGAGGTAACAAAAGAGAAGGAAATGGGGTATGAATCAATCTTTATCAGACAACTATGAGTTGTACAGTTAGTGTGGGGTTTAGTACAGAAGATGAACAAAAGTACGTTTATTGAATAAATATTACATTCACTTGTGTGGGGTGTACTTCCGCTATTTCAATTTGGTCTAAGGGTTATGATTATTCATACGGTAAATGGGTGTGTTAGTCGTAAAATGTATGTGTGGAAAGGGGTAATTCTTACAGGATAAGAAATTCGGGAATTGAATACGATAATTCGGGTGTGTGTGGAAGATGATGGGTGAAAAATAACTTCCATAGGATCAGATTTTGTTGAGATTTCTTTGTGTTTTATTGATAAGGAGAATTGTGTGATTTTAAGAATTCTGCAATATGAGATAGGGCAATATTAGGGGTGATAAAGAAAATCAGATTTAACCCATCGGTTTTTGAGAATTCGTTACTTTGCGAGGGTTTTGTAATCAGAAAACATATGGTAAAGTCACAAATTGTAGGGATAGGACATTATGTCCCTGAGCAAGTTGTAACCAACGCAGACCTCGAAAAGGTCATGGATACCAGCAATGAATGGATTGTGGAGCGTACCGGCATACATGAAAGACGCTTTTTTAATCCTGAAACCGATACCGTTGCTAATATGTCTGCTCGGGCGGCAAAAATGGCATTGGAACGGGCTAATTTATCAGCAGAAGACATTGATTTCATAGTTTTTGCCACCATTACTCCCGATTATTTCTTTCCTGGCTCTGGAGTTCTTTTACAGCGCGAGCTGGGTTTGGATAAAAAGACCATTCCCGCATTGGACATACGCAATGCATGCTCAGGCTTCATATACGGTCTATCCATTGCTGATCAGTATATCAAAACGGGTACGTACAAAACAGTGTTGGTAGTGGGAGCTGAGATACAATCCTCAGCCATGGAAATGAATACCCGAGGGAGAAATGTGTCCGTGATTTTCGGGGATGGGGCAGGTGCAGTTATTGTACGGCCATCAGAGGACGATAAGAAAGGAGTTTTATCTACTCACCTCCATGCTGAAGGTACCTTTGCGGAAGAATTATACATTCGTGATCCAGGAAGCAGTAGAAAAGAGCGGCTGACCGAGGAGGTAATCGATTCTACCAGTGTAAGAGCCCACATGAATGGAAATCTGGTATTCAAGCATGCGGTAGTTAGGTTCAAAGAGGTGATTCATGAAGCACTTCAACACAACAAGCTTGACGCCGATGCCATTGATCTGCTGATTCCTCATCAGGCAAACCTTAGGATTAGTAAGTTTTTGCAACAGCAATTGGGTTTTTCGGACGAGCGAGTGTACAATAATATCATGCGTTATGGTAACACCACTGCCGCATCTATCCCAATCGCGATGAGTGAGGCATGGGCTGAAGGAAAGATCAAAGAAGATACACTGTTGTGCCTGGCTGCTTTTGGTAGCGGGTTTACCTGGGCGTCTGCACTCATACAGTTCTAGTAACATCACCTACCACATTTGGCCCCGTCAGGGGCTTTTTTTATGAAACGTCACGGTCTTTCTCCTGATGAGTTGGAATGCCTGAGGGATGATCAGTTTCTGCTCACTAAGCGGAAGGTGGTGGAGAAGAATGTGGCCTTGCTATACCAGCTTCAAGAACCCCTTCAGGATTGGAAATACCACCTTCCCAAAGAGTTAAAGGCAGTGGCTAGTGAGTCCAGGGAAGGAAAGGTATCCATTGGTGAGAATTATAGAGGGCTGCCATATCAGATATTTGATTTTCCCAGAGTATTTAAGGGTGAAAATACTTTGGCCCTAAGGACTATGATTTGGTGGGGTAAATATTTCTCCGTGGTCCTGCACTTGGCTGGAGAACCCTGGCAAATGGCTCAATCTGGGATAATCACGAATGTGAAGTCCTTTTCTAATCATTATGTAGGAGTAGGGGAGGACCCTTGGGAACATCATTTTGACCCGGACAACTTCAGAAGTATCAATTCCATTCAGGAGGAAGAGTTGCCCAGGTTAAGGCAAAGAGGTTTTTTCAAGATTGGCCAAAGGTGGCCTCTGGAAGAAAGAGAATTTCTGTTGGAAAGGGTAATGGAGACAGCCAATCAATGGCTCAGGTTGTTTGACTCCACTAGATTTTAACCCCTAGTACCAGGATATCGTCTACTTGTTCACCTCCTCCTTTCCACTCCATAAAGCGGGATTCTACTAAGGCAGCCTGTTCGTGAATGGGCAAGGGGAAGATTTCCCTAATCAAGTTTTTAAATCGACTAATCATAAATTTCTTACCCGATTCTTCCTGGAATTGGTCATAATACCCATCTGAGAAGAGGTAAAATGCCTGGATGGTATTCATGGAAAGTGTATGATTTGTATAGGGTAATGCTTTTTCATCATGCCGGCCTCC
>JBCBHI010000987.1:0-2429 GCA_038525885.1 Bacteroidota bacterium | reverse complement strand
ACTCATGAAATAAAAATACGGTATTCGTGAGAAAAGGCCCTTTACAAACGAATCAGTATCTCACCGAAACAAACGCCCGATGATAAGCGCCGTGATGAATACGGTGTAAAAGTGCCCTATGAGGGCTGCCATTAGTACCGCCTTGCGGGCAATCTCGGTGGCGGGGCTGATGTCTCCGTAGCCAATGGTAAGCAGGGTGATGAAGCTGAAATAAAGATACTCGGAGAACTGACCGGGTGCACTAAAGCCCGTGAAGGAATGGGGATCGAGCCCATGGATGTACATCACCACAAAGCTAAAGGCAATGCACACCAGAATGAACCCACTAAAGACGGCATAAATGGATTCCATACCGAGACTCTTTGCCCGGTACAGGTCCACGAATAGCACCACCAAAATGGTGTTGAAGTAGAAGATAGAAAGGGCGAAGCCCACGGTGTTCTGACCCGGGAGTGATGGATAAGCCAGGATGGCTAGGATTCGAAGCACCGCTACCCAAAGCAAGGCTCTAACCCACTTACGAAGCCAAACTGATTTCTGCCGAACTACTATAAGTCCGAACAGCATATTCTGTATGAATAGTATCCGGGTGACCCAGGTGTGAACGGCTAGGGGAAAGAACACATCCCCGATGAACAGGGCAAAGAGGCTACCCAGAAAGAAAGCTTGCTTGTGGCGTTCTACGTAGGTCTTTAGTATTTGAACGGAAGGCATTTACTGTGCACGTACGGTTAGTTCTCCAATATGGTGGAATATCCAGTAAAGATTTCTTAGTTCGATACCCCCAGCCGGACATCCACCCTTATAACCTGAATTCTGGATAAGACTTGGGCGTATCCCACGCCGTCGCCCGCCACGGCGGGCTTTGGGCTTGGGTCGCGCTTTCGGCACTCGCCCGGGGCGCGCAGCCATCCGACGCTCAACACCCTAACGGGTGGCCATTTCGGGCTCAAACAAAGCCTCTATCGCTTACGCATCAATCGTAATCAACTGATTATTAACCCAATACATCATATCCCTTAATCCGAACCCAGGTTTATATGTAATCACCCAACCGGCTTTAGGTTAATAATCTGCGATTCTCACCCGGTAAAATAAACGATAAAGCACCGGTACGAGTAACAGAGTAATCACGGTAGCAAAGAGCAACCCGAAGATGATACCGATGGCCAGAGGCTCCCACATGGCCCCACCACCTAGCCAAAGGGGAATCAGTCCTAGAGAAGTAGTGAAGGTGGTAAGCAAAATGGGCCGAAAGCGTTCTTGTGCCGCCGACAAAATAGCCTCGTAGGGAGTACGTTGGTTCTCGTCCAGTTCCAGTTGAATGCGGTCAATGAGCACGATGGCATTGTTGATCACAATCCCGGCCAGGGAGATGATGCCCAAAAAGCCCGTAAAACTGAGATTGGTGCCCGTAAGTAACAGACCGCCCACCACGCCAATGATGCCGAAAGGCACGGCTAACAGTACAATACTGCTCTTGCGGATCGAGTTGAACTGCATCACCAGCAGTAGGATGATGATAAAGAAGGAAATGGGCAATTGAGCTACCACCGCACTCAAGGCGTCGCCGCTGGCCTCGGCATCCCCACCCAACGCAAAGGAATATTCAGGGCCCCATTCGGCTTGTTGGGCTTCCAGCCACTCCGTAATGGGAGCAGATACCTCACCAGCGGTATACCCCTCTAGCAGCTGAGACTCCACGGTAATGGTACGGCTCAGATTGCGACGGATGATTTTGGCAAGCTGCCAGTCCACACTGATATCGGCTACCTGGGCCATGGGCACCGTTTTGCCAGAGCGCTGGCTGTAAATATTGAGGCCTTCAAGGTCCTCGTAGGCTACCTCCAGACTGCCCTCGGTGCGCATGCTGATAGGAATATTGTCTTCTGCATCGCGGTATTCGCCCACCGTGTACCCTGACAGGGTAGTATAGGTAGAAAGGGCCACGTCCTGATTGGTGAGACCGTTATAGCTAAGCTTAGCGGGGTTAATGTCCACGTATACTTTTTTGATTTTGGGACCCCAGTCATCGTCTACGTTGCTGGTACCCGGTACGGTACGCAACTGATTTTTCGTTTCGGCGGCGATCCGCGTAAGCTCGTCTGCATTAGGCCCACTGATGCGGATCTGGATGGGAACACTCGCTCCGCCCCCACTGCCAAGCCGTTTCACGGTTACCTTGGCATCGGGCAGGTGGAGGAAAGCAAAGGCATTGAGTTTGTCGATTACCCATTGATTATCCTCGCCGTCAGAGGTATTCACCAGCAAGTGAGCGTAGCTGGTTTGCTTCTGTCCCGGCTGGTAACCCAGGTCATAGGACTTAGGACCTTCCCCAATAAAGGACGACCAGTCCTGCACACCACGGCTGCGGTCTTCGTTAACCAGCAGGCTATCCGCCAGGTACCGCTCCAGAGTAGAGACCTGCG
>JBCBHI010000986.1:0-2434 GCA_038525885.1 Bacteroidota bacterium | reverse complement strand
AGCAGCCCCATCCAGGAGTTGAGCTCATCTACCGTACCGTAGGCCTCTATGCGTAGGTGATTTTTGGCTACCCGGGTCCCTCCTAATAGGGAGGTAGTTCCTTTATCTCCGGTGCGCGTGTAAATTTTCATGCTTCTACTGATGATTCCATTCGGGTCACGTTCTCATTCGGATTGTCATGCTCAATGAGGCCGTCCCGCAACCACACAATCCGGTGCGCGTAGTGCGCAATATCGTCTTCGTGGGTTACCATAATGATGGTGTTGCCTTCGTCATGCAATCGCTGGAACAACTCCATGATCTCATAAGAAGTTTTGGTATCCAGGTTACCCGTAGGCTCATCCGCCAAAATAATGGAAGGAGAGTTCACCAAAGCCCGCGCAATAGCTACCCGCTGGCGCTGCCCCCCAGAAAGCTCATTGGGCTTGTGCCCAGACCGATCACCCAGGCCTACACTGGCCAGCATGTCTTGGGCCCGATCCATGCGGTCAGACTTACTCAAACCAGCATATACCAAGGGCAAAGCCACATTCTCCAGGGCCGATGAGCGGGGCAACAGGTTAAAGGTTTGGAATACAAACCCAATCTCATGATTGCGAATCTCAGCCAGGTCATTTTCTGTCAGGTCGCTCACGTCGTTCCCGTTGAGGATATACTGCCCGCCTGAAGGAGTATCCAAACAACCGATAATATTCATCAGGGTAGACTTACCGGAACCAGAAGGGCCCATAAATGCTACATATTCGCCCCGGTCGATGTTGATTGAGATGGATTTGAGTGCACGCACTGTTTCAGCACCCATTACGTACTCCTTACTAATGTCAGTTGTTTGAATTACAGAACTCATAAAAGCTTATTCTGGGTTGATCTACTCCCTTTCAACGAAATATGAGCACGAAGGTAGGTCGGAACCGCGCCCGTTTGTAAAAATTTACGTGGGCGGGAGGGTCTTTGGTAGAATTTAGTGACTAAAGACCTCCCTGAGCCAGTCCAAGATTCCTTCTACCGAGCTACTAGCAGCAATGGGCCTACGCTTTCTGGTATCCATGGCGGCCCCGGCGTATTGGTCTGCCACTCCACCGGACCCTGCCCAAGCCACAATCGGCTTTCCGTACAACCAGGCAAAACTGAGCTCAGAAAGAGTACCTGCTTTACCGCCGATGACTACCACTGCATCCCCGGCCAGTACATTGGTATGGTTGCGGCCGTGTCCCTGCCCAGTAGGCAGCACCACCGTGCAATAGGGGTTGGCCGCATCCAGTTCCGTACCAGGCAAAATACCCAACACAGTTCCACCCGCCTCGAAAGCTCCTTTACTAGCGGCCTGCATAACACCCCCTCTGCCTCCGGTTACTACCGTATAACCTGCAAGAGCCAAGGCTTTCCCCAAATGTTCAGCAGCTGTTTCTGCTGCAGAGGTCGCCTCTGCATCCCCAATGACTACTACTTGCGCGCCCGGCGACTCATCCGCGCATTACCTTGTAGGCATTGATCAGACCATTGGTACTGGCATCATGGGTATTCACGTTCGCCTCATCCTCTAGCTCGGGCAGTATCTTTTTAGCCAACACTTTGCCTAGTTCTACCCCCCATTGATCAAAGCTGAAGATGTTCCAGATCACTCCTTGCACAAATATTTTGTGCTCGTACATAGCCAGCAAGCTACCCAAGGTGCGAGCGTCCAGTGTTTTAAACAGTATAGAATTGGTAGGACGGTTGCCTTCAAACACCTTGAAAGGAGTCAAAAGGTCAATCTCTTCCTGGGACTTACCGGCCAACTCCCCACGTACCTCCGGCCCAGTTTTGCCGTTCATCAACGCTTCCGTTTGGGCAAAAAAGTTAGCTAGCAGCTTAGGGTGATGATCGCCTACGGCATCATGGGGCACGGCCGCCGCCATAAAATCACAAGGGATCAACTTGGTTCCTTGGTGGATCAGCTGGTAGAAGGCGTGCTGCCCATTGGTACCTGGCTCGCCCCAAAGGATGGGGCCTGTTTGGTAGTCTACCGCCGCACCTGTCCGGTCCACGTACTTGCCGTTGCTTTCCATATTGCCTTGCTGGAAATACGCCGCAAAACGGTGCATGTATTGGCTATAGGGCAGGATAGCCTCCGACTCCGCCTCGTAGAAATTGTTGTACCAAAGGCCAATCAAGGCCAGCAGCACCGGGATATTTTGGTCAAAGGATGCCGTACGGAAATGCTCGTCCATAGCATGCGCACCCGCGAGTAGGTCCTCAAAGCCCTCAAACCCAATGGTGCAAGCAATGGACAAACCAATAGAAGACCAAAGGGAATACCGACCACCTACCCAGTCCCAGAAGGGAAACATATTGGCCGTATCAATACCAAAGTTACCCACCCCTTCAGCATTGGTGCTGATCGCCACAAAATGCTTTTTTACCTGTTCAGCATCCCCAGCTCGCTCCACAAACC
>JBCBHI010000985.1:458-2436 GCA_038525885.1 Bacteroidota bacterium | reverse complement strand
GTGCAGCGTTTGGGTAGGGAAGGCAAATTGCACTCCCAATGACTCTGCACATAGAAACCATGCCTAACCCTTCTGCAGAGTCCTTGCCCATGGAGCAAGATATGTCCAAAGTGAAACAACAGATTGAGGACTATCTGGCCGGGGCACAGCAGCGGCAGGCTTTATGGAATACCTGGAAACCCGGGTATACCAGCGAAGGGAAAAGTCAACTAGGTGATGAAGGGGAGGGTTAATGCCCCCTTTGGGAATCAAAAACGACCTTTGCCCGTTCATCACTTCAATCTACTGTTATTACATCTATGAAAATTGGAACCAAAGCCATTCACGCCGGAGTAAAACCGGACCCCACTACGGGAGCTATCATGACTCCCATCTACCAAACCTCTACGTACGTGCAGGCGGCTCCCGGTGACCACCAAGGATTTGAGTATTCCCGTACCCAAAACCCTACCCGGTTTGCCCTGCAGGATAATATTGCCGCTTTGGAGAACGCCAAACATGGCTTGGTGTACAGTTCAGGTTTAGGAGCCATTGATGCCGTGATCAAGACGCTGCGTCCCGGAGATGAGGTTATCAGTACCGATGATCTTTATGGAGGTACTTACCGGATTTTCACGAAGATTTTTGAGCCCTATGGCATCAAATTCCGTTTTGTGCCTATGGACGATCCCCAGTCGGTAGCCAATGCTATGACTGAGGCCACCAAGCTGATCTGGATCGAGACTCCCACCAACCCCATGATGAATATCGTGGATATTCAGGCGATTGTGAAAGTGGCAAGGCAGCAAGAAGGCGTTCGGGTGGCCGTAGATAATACCTTTGCTTCCCCTTACCTACAACAGCCCATCGATCTGGGAGCAGATCTGGTGATGCATTCTGTTACCAAATATTTGGGAGGCCACTCAGACGTAGTGATGGGTGCCTTGGCCCTCAACGACGATGCTTGGGCCGAGGAATTGGCCTTTATTCAGAATGCCTCTGGTGCAGTAGCGGGTCCTCAGGACTGTTTCCTGGTATTGCGTGGTATCAAAACTCTGCATGTGCGGATGCAACGCCATTGTGAGAATGGCGCAGCCATCGCACAGCATTTAGCACAGCATCCCAAAGTAGATAAGGTGTACTGGCCTGGGTTTGAAAGCCATCCCGGACATCAAATCGCCAAGAAACAAATGAGAGACTTCGGGGGGATGTTGTCCTTTACCCTCAAAGATGACCGACAAGAAGAAGCGTTCCGGGTGTTAAGTGATCTGAAGTATTTTAGCTTAGCTGAGTCCTTGGGTGGGGTAGAAAGCCTGGCTGGGCACCCTGCCAGCATGACCCACGCGAGCATCCCTCGGGAGCATCGGTTGAAGGTGGGCCTTACAGACTCTTTGATTCGCTTGAGTGTAGGAATTGAGGATGTAGAGGACCTATGTGCTGATTTGGATCAGGCTATTGGGTAAGCATCTTAGGGTTCGTGAAAATAAAAACGGCTACCCTGCCGAGGGGTAGCCGTTTTTATCTTAGCATCTATTATTTCTTCTTCTCCGCCGTCTGTTTCTTAACCACTGCCGATAACGAACCCAATCCACACTACCATCTGCTGTTACAAAAGGGGGTTCAGTGGGAAATTCACATCCTGGCCCTTCGCCGCCAAGAACTACCACATCTTCTGGGTTGATTGCAAAATCCTTAAATGATTCAAAGTTTTCCATAGCGCTGTATTAATTTGTGTGATTGAATATACGATAACCTTTCAGGATCGATACTTTGCCTACCTGTGCGCCTAGTAAGGTTGTGTGGCACATGCTTAGAATCGGAAAGGTTTTCTGGAAAAACAATTCAATGTTGATTGGGTAAAAACGATAAAACTCGAGTTTTATAGGTTATTTGCGATTGCTTATCCTAGAATTTAGTTCATTCGTAGAGTCCCTGATTGGTAAATGCCTCATTTCTTTTGCCTGTAAGGTTTTCGCGATCTGGTAATAATTTTATTCCG
>JBCBHI010000985.1:0-450 GCA_038525885.1 Bacteroidota bacterium | reverse complement strand
GCAGCTATATCACCAATCACAACCCCAATAAGATAAACCAACGGTTTATATCAGGGTCTGCCAGACAGCGCTATGCGATCTCGCCAATTTTTTTCGAAGGCTGGCAAAACAGTGATGGATTACTATACTTTCACAATGCATACGGCCTATACATTTTTGATGGTCAGCACTGGGATTATATCCAGATAAAGGCCGGTAGCCAGGTCACCGCCATGGCCCACAATGATGCCGGACAGTTATGGATGGGGGGCGAGACTGGGTGTGGACAACTGCTCCCAGATGAACACGGCCACGATGTTTATTCGGAAATAGTAGATGAACGAGCCGGCTTTCCGGTTCCTCAGATAAGCTCCGTTATCGATGCCTACTCGCCGGGCCAGGACACGGTATTTTTCGTTACTAGTAACCAAATGTTCTTTAAGCTGGGCCCGAGTGCAGATTGGAAGGCTT
>JBCBHI010000984.1:0-2439 GCA_038525885.1 Bacteroidota bacterium | reverse complement strand
ACCCTATGAATGTGGTAGGCCTACCCTTGTTGAATTTAGGATTCGCCTGCTGGTTGGCCCTTTCTTTATCCTATCGGTCACCCTCCCACAGAGCTAGCAAAGGCCTGGACGTTACCCTACGGTTCTTGGGGAGATACTCCTACAATATTTACCTCTGGCATATGCTGGTCCGGCTTGCCGGGCAAGATTGGGACCTTGAAAAGCTAAGCTTTCTAGCCTGGTATTTTGGGGGTGCCCTCCTACTCGGGATACTTGTAACCCTAGCCGTAGAACAACCCGTTTTGCGTTGGCGGGATAGGATTTTTCCCCATCGCCTTTAAACAGTAAAAACTTTCATTCCTAAGGGCTGAATTTTTGATTTTGGCTATGTAATCTCGACTCCTTTGTCTACTTTTCAGCACCAAACAAATCTATTCCATGGCGGACGAACCTAAGAATCCTGAATTGGATGAGAACTCTCATTCCTTTTCAGCGGCCTTGTTAGCGCCCATTACTTCTCTATTCGAAGCGCAGGTGCATTCGGCACGTTCCTTTTTATCCTTCCTATTGCAAATGAGCTTTGGGCACCGGCCGGTACCCGGCTATGATGATGACGGCGACGGAATTCCCAATGATGAGGATACAGACAACAACACGCCACCGCCAGCAGGCACCCAAATGTGGACCCAGGAATTTCCTTTCACCGATTCCGAAGGCAACCAACAGGTTATTAGTATCCCCAACATCGCCTTGCTGCCCATCAAGCCCCTAGCGGTAGAAGATGCCAGCTTTGAGTTTGACTGGGAGGTGCGTACCTCTAGTGAGGAATACACGGTGCTGAAGGAGCAAACGGTGAGTAAGAAACGCCCTTGGTTCTTGATCAAAGAGCCCAAAAGCCTGAAGGGAAATTTCACCCAGAAAGGCACCCATGAGTCGGGCAGCCGCACGGCCATCAGTGTGAAAGTAAACGTAGGGACGTCTACTATGCCCTACGGATTGGAGCGTTTGCTTACTCACTTCACCAATAACATAAATATGATTGATTCTGGTGAGGAGGATTCTCAAGCCTCTGCAAATGCCGCCAACGGCGCGACTGAGTCCAACTCCGCCACTCAGGACGGCTCAGATGGCACTACTGAATAAGAATAACATTTAACCCTTCAATACATATAATATGTCTTCACAACATTCTGTTTCTCCTGCTGAGTTTTCGCAGATAGATCTGGATTTTGTCATTGCCACCCCGCTTTTGACAACCATCAACGCGCATGCGGTAGCAGCGCAGTCTACCCTGAATTTCATTGAGTCTATCAAAGACAATAATATGAAGTTTACGGTAAAAACTGAGGATACAGCTGCTGATGGTACTACTACCTCGGCCACCAAGGAATTGGACGTTCCCTTGCTGGCAATTACCAAAGTGCCTCAGCTCAACTTTGACAGCCTATCGGTAGACTTCAACTATTCCATCTCTCAGGTAGCCAAGCAAACCAAGGAAACGGCGGTAGATGCCAAATTGAGTATCGGTGCGCCGGGTCTGTTGGGTAAGCTGCTGAATATCAATTTCAAAGGAAAGGTAGCTACTAAAAAGACCTCGGAAAATACCGTAAACCGCGGTGGGGAATTGGAGGTAAAGGTAAACGTGAGCGAGGCCGGCACCCCTCCAGGATTGGAGAAAATCATCTCGGCGATGGTGAATTCCATTGACGTAGATAACGCCTGAACGATAGTAGAGGCCACAATAGAAGATAAGGAACCTATACGCACGGTTCCCGATGCCCATCAAGTGCCACCAGCCTATTTGCGCTGGTGGCCCACATTGCAAAACGCATGGCAGAAAATGACTCCCAAGATCCGGCTGAAGCAGCCATCTATGGGCTGGCCTACCAGCTTGTGGAAGCGGTGGCGCAAGCCGACTTAACTCTGCACCACTATCAGTGGGAGGCCTGGAAGGAATTCGTGGCCTCCCAACCCAAGCTGGAAGGCTGGCGGGAGGACCTGGCTGCGGGGTTTCCTGAGGACCGGTATATGGCCATGCGCTCCGTAAAGATGAGGGTACACATGCGCCCCCGCCCCGAAAAGGAAAAGGTGAAAGTGAAGAAAAAGCGCGATGGCATCTTGGGGTGGTTCGGGGCTACCAAAACCAAGACGGTGACCCGTGAGGTCCCTCCCCGCACCCACGAAGTACGCGCCTTTGAATTCTGCAGTGCTGATGCCAAAAATGCTCAATCCATCGATATCACAGTTGAGCGGCTGAATAACGGCCAGGTGCATGCAAACTGGGAGGAGATTCCTTTTATTAAGAAAGAGAGGAAAGGATGATAAAGTCCATGCTCACAAGCTGGCAGGCTATGCCATAAACCAATGTCTCCCTTAATAAAGTTGGATTCTTCACCATCCCATCTCGCCGAAATTCAACCCACTACCCTTTCGCCAGCCTTTGTAGACCAAATACAATCT
>JBCBHI010000983.1:0-2449 GCA_038525885.1 Bacteroidota bacterium | reverse complement strand
CGGCTGGACATTATGTCCAGCCGAAGTCAATTTTTTCATCAGTTCGGGTGAGTGTTGGATCTCCAGATAACGTAATATTATTAAAGTATTCGCCTTTCAATCCCAGGTTCTTACTTTCTCCTTCATAGAAATAAAGATGTTCTTTAGGAATAACCACAAACCCCTCAGAGGATCTTCCAGGCCCCGATGCATAACTTATCTCTGCGGCTTGTCCGATTTTGTTCTTTATACCTTCCAAAATACTGACAGGGCGGTTACCGGGACCTGAATATCCACCCAACCTACTTTCTACAGCATCAATACCAATTACAGCAACGGAAGCGATCTCTTTGCTAATGGGAAGTGTTTCTTGCTCGTTCTTTAAAAGCACAATAGCTTCTTGAGCAGCTTTTCTGGCAAGTTGTCGATGACTTTCATGCTGACTCCACTTTTCTGCTTCACTTTCATCTACATAGGGCTGCTCGAATAGCCCTAATTTAAACTTGGCCCTTAGCACTCTACGTACTGCTTCATTTATGATTGCTTCATCAATCATCCCTTTTTCAAAAGCTTCAAAAAAGAGAGGATAATGATCATAAGAAGTCTGAAATATCACGTCCAGTCCACCCTCTAAAGCTTGCTTGGTAGATTCTGCATAGTCTTTTGCCGTGTAGTGTAATACATTTGCTCCTCCAACTGACCCTGCATCAGAAATTACAAATCCGTCAAATTCCCATTCTTCTTTCAGCTTTTCATTCAATAACCAATTATTGGCTGAGGCTTGTTGTCCATCTAAAGAATTATATGCAGTCATTACAGACCAAGCGTTTCCTTCTTTGAAAGCAGATATAAAAGCAGGAAAGTAGATTTCCTCTAACAGTCTTTCATTAAAATGAATAGGATAACTGTCTCGACCTCCATCGCCTACATTTGCAACAAAGTGCTTAGGGGTGGTAATAATGCCGAGTGCTTCAAACTGAGAGACATAAGCTACTGCCATCTGAGTGGTAAGGAAAGGGTCTTCACCATACGTCTCTTCGGTTCTGCCCCAACGAACATCTCTGGCAATATTTATTACCGGCGATAATGTTTGTCTTATGCCTCTTGATCTGGTTTCCATTGCAATGGCCTGTGCAACGTTTTCCACCAATTCGGTATTCCAGGTGGCAGCTAAGCCTATTGACTGAGGAAAAACAGTGGCACCCGGTCTTATTAGTCCGTGCAATGTTTCATCAAAAGGGATGATTGGGATACCTAACCTTGTTTCCTCAACAAAATACTTCTGTATTTCATTAATTGACTTAGCTGTTTCACGCGCCGATGATCCACCGGAATAGTCCAATATCTGTTCCGCTTCATTTTCAGATACTCCTTTGGTAGCTACTTGTAGGCCGAATATTCCATGTTTGTATTTTTCTTTGCCATCAGATAAATCTCCTGGAATCATGAACAATTGCCAGAATTTTTCTTCTAGGGTCATCCTTGATAGCAAGTCGCTAGTCCTCTCTTCAATCGTTAAGTCAGCATTTTGATAAGGTAATATATCCTCATTCGTATCACCACTATTCGTGCAAGAGAACGTAAATAGTAATATGAATACATATATTTTATTTCTGATCATTTCTAATGCTTGCTAGCCTTTTATGGTCTGCGCCTTTGATCAAAAATAACAGAATATCGTATCTAGTGACTGCCATTCCGTGATGTACGGAAGGTCAATACCCACTTGGATTGAAGAGGAGGAACTTACCGCTTAGCGTTATTCTGGCTATGGCGTCTAGAACTCGGAATGGAGGCTTGGCGGATTTAGATGTGTGGGTTGGTCCTCCTGGGCATAGGAAGGGCTCAGGCAACTTCACTACCAAGTCTCCTCACTCAAATACTTGATTACTTGTATGCAGCAATAAGATCGACCCTAGCTCTGTTATTCTCAATTTCGAAATGCGCTTTGGCCAGAAGGTTGTATCATCAATTCGATGGAATGACCTATAACTGGGCATAAAATTATCAACTGAAGCCACCCCTGATAAATCCCGGTTCTGACTAAAAAAAGTAAATAGGGGCTCTTTTGCATACTCGTAGGAACAATCAACTAAATAGTAAGTGGGCTCCTGGTAACTCCTTAACGTTAATGTTCCACAAAGATCCTCTCTCTCATCAAAACCATACGGTGCAACAGTGAAATCACACGATTCCTCATAAACCCAATTTAAGGTGTCGATTGGGTGCTGATAAGGAACAAAGATTTGGGCAAAGTCATACAGGTAATGGTCAAGTACCTTAGGAGTTACTTCCTCTAATACGCGCTCATAATCCTTTACCCAATAGTCATATTGTGCCTCCTCAGCGGAGGTAGTCGGTTCTCCAAGTTCTTTTAGCCTGGAATTCATCAAGAGTTTTTTGAAAGAAGTAATTACCTCTTCCCTATTCAGCACCTCTGTAATCTGTCGGGTCTTTATATCCACCAAAA
>JBCBHI010000982.1:0-2450 GCA_038525885.1 Bacteroidota bacterium | reverse complement strand
TCGAAGTATTGGCGTTCGAAATATATTCCTCATTTTTGTCCACAATTTTGATCGCATATTATCTATGGCCAGCGCCTATTCGGTGGAAAGGTCGAGAACTATGAGCTAAGCGGAAATGGATCAATGGATTGATACTCACGCACACGTATTCTCACCCAAGTTTAGTAACGACCTGGAAGAAGTAATGCAAAGAGCATTGGTAGAAGGAGTCGGTCAGGTTTTTATGCCCAACATAGATTCTAGTACTATTGAGGAGATGATAGCTGTAGAGGACGCATATCCTTGTAGGGCCTATGCCATGTTGGGGCTTCATCCCACTTCAGTGAATGAGAATTACCGCTCAGAACTCGCCCTCCTGGAGAATTGGCTGCATGAACGTGATTTTGTAGCCATAGGTGAGATGGGAACAGATCTCTATTGGGACAAGACCTTTTTTGAGCAGCAAAAGGATGCATTCAGGATTCAAGCCAATTGGGCAAAAGATTTGGGAAAGCCCATAGTCATCCATTGCCGAAACTCCATGCAAGAGACTCTGGAGCTGGTTGAAGAGCTACAGGATGGTAGGCTCAAAGGGGTTTTTCATTGTTTCGTGGGGAACGAAGAAGATGCAAAACGGATAGCCGATTTGGACTTTTATCTAGGACTGGGCGGAGTTGCTACCTTCAAAAACGGTGGAATTGATACGGTAATCCCAGTAATGGACCGTGAGCGCATCGTTTTGGAGACCGATAGCCCCTATCTGGCACCAAAACCCAATAGAGGGAAGCGTAACGAACCCTCATACATTCCCATCATAGGTCAGAAAGTAGCCGATCTATTAGAAATGCCTCTTTCCGATCTCGCCGCCTTGACCACTCGTAATGCTCTTCGTCTGTATCAGATGGAAGAGATGGAATTCACTTCCGTATGAGCGAAAAGTCCAAGATCCTACTGATATATACCGGTGGAACCATTGGTATGGTCCACGATAAACGCGGAACTCTGGTTCCCTTCGATTTTCATACCCAGATGGACAGCTTTTTGGCGCACGATCTGGAAATTGAAGTGGAAGTACATGCCTTTTCCGATCCTATTGACTCATCGGATGTAGATCCTGAGGACTGGAAAGCCATAGGCCAGGTGATTGTGGATAATTACAAGGCGTATGATGGTTTCATTGTACTCCACGGTACGGATACCATGTCTTACAGTGCATCCGCCCTCAGTTTTATGTTGGAGGGCCTGAACAAACCGGTAATTTTCACGGGTTCTCAATTACCAATAGGAGCGGCCCGGTCCGACGCAAGGGAGAACCTCATGAGTTCTTTGGAGATAGCCGCAAAAAAGATAGAAGGAAGACCTAAAGTGACCGAGGTATGTGTGTATTTCAGTGGGATGCTGTTGAGAGGAAACCGGTCAAGAAAAGTGCAAAGTGTCCATTTTGACGCCTTCGAATCGGAGAATTACCCTCCCTTGGCCCAGGCGGGAGTCACTATTGATTTCAATCAGCGGCTGCTATCTCCCTACCAACCCAATGCCCAACTGATTTTCCGACATAGGATGGACGCCCATGTCACCATACTCAAGTTGTTTCCTGGAATCAGGAAAGAAGTGGTGGATTGTGTCCTCAACACACCTGGAATAAAAGGGGTAGTGGTAGAAACCTATGGTTCTGGAAATGCCCCAACCAATGATTGGTTTATTCAATCGTTGGAAGCGGCTAATAAACGGGGAATTCTCCTGTATAATGTATCCCAGTGTAGTGGGGGTAGAGTGATGTTAGGGAAATATGAAAGTAGTTTGTATTTGAAAGAGATAGGTATGATCAGTGGGGGAGATATAACTACAGAAGCGGCAATTACCAAGATGATGTATTTGCTAGGAGAAGTGGACGATTTGAAGATGGTAAGGTATCTATTGACTACACCAATAAGGGGCGAAATGGCCTAATTTGAGGCATTTTGAAATTTCATTTCAAAATTTGCTTCATGAACGAAATATTGATTTATTTGTGCTTCGTCGTTATAACTAAAGTTTTAGTGTAACCGAAACAGAGAGGTGGCCGAGTGGTTTATGGCGCACGCCTGGAAAGCGTGTTGGCAGCAATGCCTCGAGGGTTCGAATCCCTTCCTCTCTGCTAATACTAGTGGTCTAAACCGTAAACACTGTTTAACCTTTACCCAAACTCTATTTATTAAAAGCCGAGTTATGAAAAAGTTGCTTGCCTTGTTCTTGCTTGCCGGGATCTTCACTTTTGGCATTACCTCCACTGTCTCTGCACAAGACGACATGGACAACTCAAACACATCTGATTCTACCATGATGGATGCTGACAGCACTGGCGGTGTTGACTCTTCTATGGCTGCCCCTGCTGCTGCTGAAGAAGACATGATGGAGGATGATTCTGAAGCTTCTATGGAAGAAGTAGAAGATAATCTTCAGTATGTGATCCGTGACAAATTCATCGAAGG
>JBCBHI010000981.1:0-2456 GCA_038525885.1 Bacteroidota bacterium | reverse complement strand
ATAGGGGTTTACAGGGCCCTCTGGTGGTTTTGGTGACAAACTGTTGAATTTTACCGTGGGACAAAACGAATCAGGTATATTGTGGAGAAAAATTCTTAGGAACTGTATTTTTACAAACCAGGATATTAGTCGATCAAGAGCGGGGTATTCTAGGAGCATTCTATAAGGAAACCTGGCTTAGATGACTGCTTTGGCAGGCAGGGTAAACCAAAAATGACTTCCCTTACCCAGTTCACTTTCTACGCCCATGCTGCCTCCGCTTTTTGCGGAAAAGTCATAGCACAACATAAGGCCCAGCCCCGTTCCTTTTTCGGATCCGGTACCGCGCTGGCTGTCTACATATCCTCTGAATAGGGAGGACTGAGTGGTCGGGTCCATTCCCACTCCGTAGTCAATCACCGATACTTTCACTTGCTCCCCTTCCGTGGCTGTTTGTACTTCTACTTTACCACCCGGATGGGAGAATTTAAAGGCGTTGTTCAGCAGGTTTCTAATGAGCAAGCGCAGCACCTCGGGGTCTGCCCATACCCAAGCGGCCTCCTCTTCCAAATCAAGGTGGATCTCAATGTTTTTCCCCTTGGCTATTTCATCCAACACCTGAGTGGCTTCGGTGATATGGGTAGATAGGGAAAGTGTCCCTGGCTTCAGTTGGGTGCCTCCTTCCATTTGGGTCCGGCCCCAATACAACAGATTGTTGAGCAGGCCAGATACGCCGTGCACACTTTTAGATATTCTGCCGAAAATCCCGGCAAGCTCCTTCTCAGATACTTTTCCCTGGGTACCACTCACCAGCGCTAGCAAGGCCTCCAGGGAGTTGATGGGGCTACGGAGATCATGTGCAATGATGGAAAATACCTTGTCTTTGACCAGATGCAGGGCTTGCAATTCTTCATTCTGATCCTGGATTTCACGGTTCTTCTGCGAGATCTGAATATTGGCCCGGCTCTTATTCCTATATCCTCTAAAGCCAATGATGCACAAGATGATCAAAGCAAACACCAGGGATATGGCCACTGCCTTGAACAGCCTTTGCTGGCTTTGCTCAAGTTGCTGAGCCAAGGCCCGCTGATTTTCCAATTGATCAAATCTTCGCTGGGCCTCTAAGTCACCAATTGCCTTGGCCTTCTCCTCGCTAAACAGGGAATCCTTTGCTTCAATCAATAGCTCGGCATATTCAAAGGCCTTGGCTTTGTTACCAGCCGCCTTTTCAATTTCCATCAGGACCTGGAAATTTTCCACCAACTGAATGTAGTCTCCCACTTCCGTCTGCAGCGCATAGCTACTCTCGGCTTGCGCGTGTGCTTTGGTTAAATCTCCCTGCTCCAAAGAGCATTTTGCCAGGCCCAAATGTGCCTTAGCCATGATCCCTTTATTGCCAAGAGACTGGCTGATTTGTAGTGCATCGGAGTATAAGGACTCTGCTTGTACTAGGGCTCCCTGGGCCAGGTAGGTGTCGCCCAGACTAATCTCTGTTGCGCTGATCTTAGGATACTCTTCTAGTTGGTTCCAGATTTCCAGCGAAGCCGTAAGGGTAGAGAGCGATCGGGTGTAATCACCCATTCTGAAATACAGGGTACCCATGGAATGATAGATGTCTCCCTGGCCATAGGTATCCTTCATGCTGATTTTGATGGCCAGGCAGTTCTCGAAGTTGACGAGGGCTTTTTCGTACTGGCCTTGCTCAGAAAACAAAAGGCCTATGTTTTCAAAGGCCACGGCAATACCTGCCGGATCTTCCAGATCCTCGTACAAGGCCAAGGCTTGGTGCATGTAATTAAGAGCCGAAGGGAAGTTACCCAGCAGGTTGTAGCAAGCCCCTAGCAAAATGTAAGCATTGGCCTTACCCCTTTCGTAGCCAATTTCCTCGGCTAGCGCCAAAACCTCGCCAGCATAAAGGATGGCCGTATCCATGTTCATGCTCCAGTACTCAGCACTGATGTGTTGTAATGCCACAACACGTTCAGTACCTTCCAAATCGCCAGATTGAAGGATCCGTTTTAGACTGTCGATGGTCTGGTTTTGAGCGGCTGTGAGACTAGCGGTAAGGAGGTAAAATACACAGCATAACCCAAGGTTTAGTTTAGACATAACCGAGGCAATTACTGGGAGTCGGTTTATAGATTTTGGTATAAATATATCTTATTTAATTGGTTGAAAGTATAATCGAAATATCTCCTTTCTCCTTGGTACCACCCATTTTGTTACGATTTGTACCGTGCCCTGCTGTCTTTGTTTTCAACCATTTTGTAGTATATACGAAGTCAACAGGGATTCTGTGCACCTCATTTTCTGGTGGCGCATATACCAACCCTTGTCTAAACGTGACAAAATATAGGACCGTTTCAGATTTTTCTACTTTTGGGCCATACGGGTAATGTAGTTCTGAATGGGACAATATACAGCAGAAATTTTTGGTCTCTTTTCTGCTTGGCACACATAATTCAGGAATCGGCGAG
>JBCBHI010000980.1:0-2456 GCA_038525885.1 Bacteroidota bacterium | reverse complement strand
AACATACATTTCAACGAAGACTGGCTAATGATCGAGAAAAAATTTCTGGATGAAACCCGTGATCGGTTTCATCCCATCATCACTGATTTCCTGCGCCGAACCCAGCCCGTGGTTCGGTACGAGCTCAACGACATCATTCATCCTGGGCCACCCTGCTCTTGTGGTTTAGCCTCCATGACCATCGCCCGTATAGAGGGGCGGTCAGACGATGTGTTTCGGTTTACAAATACCAAAGGCGAGAATTGCACCATCTATCCCGACTTTTTGCGCCGGGCCGTCATCGGAGCTAGTGACTTTATCACCGATTACCGTGTCTCACAAGTATCCGATCGGCAGATGACCTATTATCTAGAAGTAGAAACAGGCACAGAGGTGGAACCTGTCAAGCAAAAAGTAGAGCAAGCCCTTAAGCAGCTCTTAGGTCGCCTGGGTCTGGAATTTGTAGAAGTAACGTACACAGCGGAAAACACCCGGATACCGGGGGCCAAAAGGATTCGAATTCACAATGCATATCGCCCAACCATTTAAGATTGCTGGAGTAGGTACCGCCGTACCCGAACGCCTGGTTACCTCTGAGGAATTAGAGAAGAAGCTGGGTCTGCCTGCGGGCTGGAGTGAGAAATACAGCGGGGTGAAGGCTCGGTACCATGCTGAGCACGAAACAAACTCTGAGCTAGCAGCCAAGGCACTACAAAGTGCACTGGACCATGCGGGTCTGCAAGTACAGGACTTGGACGTAGTCATTTCAGCGGCGGCTACCTACGACTATCCACTGCCCAATAATGCTTGCATGATCATGCATACCCTGGCCCCCAAGGTAGAAGGCATTACCTGCCTGGATGTGGACACCACCTGCCTCAGCTTCCTCACGGGTATAGACTATGCCGCCCGGCTGATTGCCAGCGGAGATGCCCGGCGGGTAGCCGTGGTGAGCAGCGAAATTGCTTCCCGTGGGCTTAACCCTGGGCACAAGGAGTCCTCTACCCTGTTTGGGGACGGAGCCGCTGCTTTCATCCTGGAAACAGACCCTACTGGCGAGCATGGCATGGTGCGGCAACGCATGCAAAGCTATCCTGCCGCCGCAGGATATACCATGATACGTGGGGGCGGCAACGCCAAACCCTTCCGGGACTTCCCCTACGACCCGGCCCTGCATTCCTTCCACATGGAAGGGAAAATCTTGCTGAAATATGGCAAGCGGATTCTCACCACCTTCATTCCTGAATTTTTCGAGGATTTGCCCATCACCTACGAGCAGTTGGACTGGGTACTACCGCACCAAGCAAGCAAAACGGGGTTGTACTTGTACTACAAGCTGTTCCCGGTACCACCGGAACGGACCCTCTCCAATTTGGAAACACGCGGCAATTGCATCGCCGCCTCACTACCCACCCTATTGGCAGAGGCAATTCTAGCTGGCAACATTTTGCCAGGACAAACTTGTTTTATGGTAGGCACCGCCGCAGGACTATCCATCGGCGGGCTATTGTTGAAAATATAAGATGAGTAATCATGGGTATTTTCTTAGGTACCGTATTGCTATTAGTATTCGTGGTAGTCGAGCTAGTCATCATCCGCTACCACCTCAAGGAGCCTATTCCTTGGCGAGAAGTAGTAGTTAATCTCAACTCAGGCCATATCCTCATGTGGATTGGCCGCGGCATCGAAATCGTAGCGTATCACTTTGTGCTCACCTACTTCAGCTTTGGCTGGGTAACGGCCTGGCCCGTGTGGCTACAGTGGGTATTCGCCATTTTCGCGTGGGATTTCTGCTTTTACTGGCTGCACCGCTTGCACCACAAGTTTCCCTTCTTGTGGGGTGTCCATGAAGTACACCACCAGGGCGAGCACTTTAGCCTTTCTTTGGGCATTCGAAACAGCTGGTATTCCTCCATCACTTCCATTCCCTTTTTTATTCCCCTAGCCATTCTGGGCATGCCGTTAGAACAGTTCATAGTGGTCGGTTCAGTGCACTACTTTATCCAGTTCTACAACCACAACCGGATCATCAACAAATCCGGTTGGTTAGAGCACATCATGATCACCCCCTCACACCACCGGGTGCACCACGGCACCAATCCCGAATACCGGGACAAGAACTGCGGGGGTACGTTTGTCTTCTGGGATAAGCTCTTCGGCACCTTTCAGGCCGAAATGGAAGAAGTTCCAGTGGAATTTGGCCTACACAAACCCGTGGCTTCTGAGAACCCTTTTTGGGTGAATACCCTTCCCTTCCTCAAGCTGTATTTCAAGAAGTCAGCGAAGAAGGCGGATCGCTTACGGCCACCTCGCTGGCCCATTGCCGACCTGTGGGTTGGACTAGGAGGCATCCTGATGTTCTGCTTGCTCCTGGCCTACATCCTGTGGGAACACACCTGGTCAGGCACCCCGAAAGTAATCCTGTTTGCCCTCGTATTCTTCGGCACTTTCGCCAATGGAGGACTCGCTGAGGGCCG
>JBCBHI010000979.1:0-2458 GCA_038525885.1 Bacteroidota bacterium | reverse complement strand
GACCATCAACACCATAGAAACCGGGCGGTTTGTCCCTACCACGGTTACCGCCCTTAGGATTGCCCGGGCCTTGGGTGTTGATGGTCTTACGGGATACCCCCACCCGCAAGGCCAACTCCGCCTGCGTGATGTTCTTTTTTGCCCGCTCCACCTTGATGGTGTTTTTAAGATTAGCCCCTTCCATTTACGATACCTGACCTTGGGTTTCCTCACCATCCGCCTTTCCTTTTCTGCCCAAGATAAACCACATGATCGCCCCAAATAAAAATCCTGCCAGAGTCCAAGCAACCCCATTTACTAAGAGGAATTTGGGATCGAAGAAGTGGCCTAGATAATCCCCTTCTACATCCGTAAACGGCAGCGCGATCGCCTTCAGCACAAAGGTCATGACCACAAACATAAACACCCCGAAACCCAGACCCATTTTCCACCAGGTACTTCTTTTGATTGCTTCCGTGTCAGTGGTATAGTTTTGGAAACGCTCGGGTTGTTTCTCCAGCCATTTGGCTTTCCAGGCCTCTTGTTTCCAAAACCACAAAGGGTAGGTGAGCATGATGACCAGCCAGGAAAATATATTACGCAAGCAGGGTATGGTGTCTCCGCACGAGGGGCAATAGAGCCCATACCAATTACGGAAAGCCGTGCCGTTTTGGGCTGACCAAACACTACCCGTATGCAAGGTTCCGCAAGAAGGACACGGTACATACGAGCGCTCTGCCAAGGGCCTGGGCGATTCCTTGTCAATCAGCATCACCTTGGATATACGCTGGCCCATCAGCAGTTCATTCACTACCAAACCCGGGTTGAGCACGTAGTGGATAAACGTAGGATGCTGCCAGTTCCATACCTGGTATTTCTCCCGGTCAATGGACAGGCCCGATCGGGCAATGGTCAGAAACTCTTCTTGAATGATGCGTGTGCCTAAGGCCACAATGACGCCCACGTATATGCCAAGCTCTACCACCAGCAATCCCGGTACGGTGTAGAAGAAGGCGAAGGGGAGGAGCACCAACTGTAGCGCCAATAGCACAAAGTAGCCCGCCTGGCGGCTTTTCAGCTTGGTCTGCATCAACAGCTCATCGTGAAACGCTTCCTGCAATACTTTATCCTTTTTCACCCTGATGTAGAGCGCCCAAAGTTGTAGTAGGCTGATCAACAAAATCATGCCCCCTATGGCCTGGATGATAGGAAACACTAGTGCCGCAGAGGTAGGGAATACGTAAGCCGCCAACAGCCGGGCTCCACCTCCTAAGGCAAACCCCGAAAAACATAGCCGTATTAGGGTAAGTCTACGGTTCTCCAATTGCTCCGCTATAGCGTGCTTATCTTCCATATGCATAACCTTCACGTATCTTTGTGATAACTATACAACTCATTTTGTAACATGAAGGTTACATGCATGGCGCCTTTTATTGCTGAAGGGATAGAGTTATTCCTTCTTTAACCGCACGGAATGTGGGGCTTCCGCGGAGTGTAAACTCTCAGCCTTTGGAGCTTTGTGGGAATCAGGACTATTAGAAATGCCTACTTGCGCAATGTGGAAACAACTAGGGACCATATCATTGGCCGCAACCCAGATGGTAATAAAAACCTAGGTCAAACCTTGATACAGTCCCTGCTCACTTAGCGTTGTGGGCATTTGTAGCCTATCACCAGCCAGACGAAATCTATTCTTGATGCTGCGCTATTAGGCCTCGTCTACTGCCAGATAGGAGAAGGTTTGGTTTAGCATCTGGTAAGCTACTTCGCCAAAGGTAGTAGGGCCGGAAAACCCGATGGAGCCTTTGTCCAGACTACCATATAGGTAGTTGAGTATGCAATTGCAGTTGTAGACAATGTTGTCTTCCCGGCTCAAAAACTCCGTGGACTTCTCCTTGAAGGTGTCTACGTAGCTATCAAATTTTTTGGAAAGGGTATAGGTCTTTCCCTTGAACAAAGGGGCATAAAACACCACTTCTTTTTTCTCGTCATCGAACCGCTGGAAACTCACATTTACCGTGGCGCCGGCATAGTCGCACACCAGAGGATAGGTAATGTCGATATTGTGCTCCTTCATGTACGCATACAAGCTCTGCGATTCTCCATTGATCTTGCATTGGTCTACCACAAAGCCATCGGACTCAACTTCGATGGTAATGTCGTTCGCCGGCTCAAATACATTGATGATTTCTAGCCGGGCCACCTTGTTTGCAGGTAGCTTAGCATGCAATACCACCCCTGCATCCGTGTAGCTATCTCCAGTGGCTCCGTTGTAGGTTTTAGAAAGCTTTCCGTTGGTAAACTCCTCCAGATCGGCTCCAGCCACCAACCCAATGAGAGGGTTGGTAAAGAGCTGCTCATAATCCGGTGCGTTAAGAGAAAAAGAAAGGTGGATGTCTCGCAGGGCAGGAATAATCAAGAAGATAGCCTGCAAAATGTATGTGTGGATGGCTATGACAACGGGTTCAATTTCTTGATT
>JBCBHI010000978.1:0-2459 GCA_038525885.1 Bacteroidota bacterium | reverse complement strand
TCTTCGAGAACCGGAAGAAGTACATGCCGATGATAAAGGGATAAAATTATCCTCTAGGGTATTATTATAAGGTATGTCGGAAACCACATATGGTTCCGTACTGGGGAAGCCTATGACCAAAATCCTAATCGTAGATGGTGAAAATCCTGGTTGGCAAGGCTATGGAGATAACTATGCTTCTGAAAAGATCAAGGAATCGCTCCAGGCTGAAGGTAGGCAGGTAGAGATTTTGATGATTGAGGATGTCAGCGAGATCGCCTCTTTCGTGGATCGATATATGCCTGATTTGGTGTGGAGCAATTTGTACTTTCCCAACTACAGCGGTGGCCATGTGGGTACCATGTTTAGGGAACTACCGTCCCCAGAAGGAGGTAAACCACTATGTGGAAACGCTAGGCTTGGCCCATGTAGGCCCAGCTGCGGATACCCTGAGGGTATTGGCCAACAAAAGCGCTACCCGTAACTGCCTGAGTGAGGCCGGAATTCCGGTGCCGGAGCAATACGTCATGCCCCAAGACAGCCCGGGCCCTGCTCTGGCTTGGCCTGCCTTGCGCATGGTGAAGCCGCTATGGGAAGCAGAAAGCCGCGGAATAAGCGAGGCCAGTGTGGTGCATTCCCACCAAGAAATGATGGCGGCTGTTCAATCGATCTGGAGGGAATTCCGGCAAGAGGCCCTGGTAGAAGAGTATTTGCCAGGTCCCGAATATTCGGTCACCCTGGTAGGGAATGACTCTCAAGTTTTAGCCATGGGCTTGGTGACGCATTTTCATCCTCAGTTTTACCAGAAATATCCACTAATTACTCCCAATCTTAAAGACGGAGGCTTACGCTATGAACGACTCAAGGGAGAAGAGGAAATAGAAGTTTGCACTCTTGCTCAAAGGGCCGCGAAGGTGGCAGGGGCTTGTGACCATGTGCGGGTAGATTTGCGTAGAGATGCCCAAGGGGTGGTGAAAGTCCTCGAAATCAATGGAATTCCCGGTTTGCAACCAGGCCGAAGTCGTTCTTTGGCCTTGCATGCGATGTATCACCCCGGATGGGACGAACCAACTAATCACCGTAGGTTGGTAAATAGGATCGTAGATGCAGCTTTGGAGAGGAATTTTTGAGGACTAATTTCCAGACAGATTAATCTATAGATTACGATACTTTCTTACACCGCATAATTCTTTGGAAACGCCCAATTTCGTGTTTTCCCTAGGTAGTTCTTACAAGGACAGGCGACTCGGCTTTTCGGTCAGATTATTTCAGATTCTTGACCAAAATTGAGTGCAGTTACTAAGAAATATTTTGTGATTATGCTATTTGAGAAAATTTCGGACAAGCGGGAAACCTTGTGGAACCATGATTTTGCGCAAACTATGCGCGATACCGAGATGCCTGCAGAGGCTCGGTTAAGTCCCATCCCCCACATGGCATTCTTTATCATGGGTTTCAAGGATATACTATTTGACTTGCAACGCCCCGATACCAATGACCACATGCAAGAGCATGTGAACGAACACTGTGAAGAAGATAACGGACACTGGAAATGGTTCTTGAATGACCTGGAGCGGATCAAGACTTCAGACAGTTTCTTGAATCAAGGCAATTGGCAATTGTTTGCTGAACTATGGAGCGATGAGAACTGGCCAATTCGGGAAACGGTATATGAGGCCATTCATATGGGCCGGCTAGCCAACACGTCACGACTGCGCATGCTGATGCTGGAAGTGATAGAAGCTATCTTCAGTGTGTATGCTGAAAGCATCAATGTAGTGGTGAAGCAAATGGGTATGTGGGAGACCTTCGAGTTTTTCGGTAAGGTGCACTATGATGCAGAGAATGACCACAGCGCCGGCAGCTGGCTAGATGGAGGAAAAAGTGGCCTGGAAGCAGGAGAGGATAAAATGGGTGCGCAAGAAGTGGAGCTAGGAGCCCAAATAGTGGACCGCATCTTTGCTAGCTTCACAAAAATGTTTGACCGCTGGCACGTGATCCAAAAAGCGGCACTAGAACCAGCGCTGGTTTAAAAACAGCTTTAGAAAAAAGCCTAAGGGGTGGCTCGTCCACCCCCATTTTTCTGGCTTAAGAAACCAACCACTCCCGGGCAGTATCTAACTCCCCAAAAATTTCGGCTTCGAACAACTCACTGTTCCGTTTACCCATAATGGCAGAAACTGACACTTCGCCAAAGATATTTTCAGGAACAATAATAGCGGCCTTCTTATTTCCAGCATCAGACATGGATGGGAAATACTTTTCGTTGGTATAGGCCTGATTGGCTTGACTTACCACCCCCATATTACGGAGGTCGTACAAGATTTTTGAAGCTTTTCTTTCTTTGGTTAGCTCCAACTGCTTTGCTAAAATATCTAGGTAGCCTTGATCATTGGCATACCCCTTCCAGGTAACATGCAAAAAAGAACCCTTATTGTCCCAGCTTAGGACGATACTTTTATTCGAGAACAAAAGTATCG
>JBCBHI010000977.1:0-2460 GCA_038525885.1 Bacteroidota bacterium | reverse complement strand
TCCATGACGGACCTAGGGCGAATCTCCGGCCTGCTGGGTGACTATGAACAGGCAGAACAATATCTCTTTTTGGCCCGGCAAAAGGCCATCAAGCTAGATGCCAAGAGTAAGTTGGTAGACATCTACTTCGAACAGGCGCAGCTGTACAAGCGTGCCAACGAACCTGCGCTGGCTCTGAAGCATTATGAAGAGCATATGGCCCAAAAGAACCTGGTGGAGGGAGAGCAGTCTGTGTTGCGACTGAAGAATTTACAGGCGGTGTTTGAAATAGAAAAGAGCCAGAGAGAAGCGGAAATAGAGCGCCTGCGCAATGTTGAACTTCGTACCCTGGTAGGCCAAATAGAAAAGCAGCAAGAAGATATGCTGGCGAGCATTCGCTATGCCCGGGGCATTCAGGATGCCCTGCTGCCTCCCATTCATTCTATAGAGAGTAAGCTGCCCAGAGGCTTTGTCTTCTATTATCCCAAGGATATTGTAAGCGGGGACTTCTATTGGTATGCCGAGGTGGGCAACTTGGAGTTGTTGGCGGCGGTAGATTGCACGGGCCACGGGGTGCCTGGGGCGTTTATGGTAGTGCTTAGCAATACCCTGCTCAATGAAATTGTGCACCGCGACCAGATAATAGAACCCACTCGGATTCTGGAAGAATTGGATGCCCGGCTCACGCACATCCTACAGCAGCGCGATGCGGAGCATTTTTCCTATGATGGCCTGGACATCGCTTTGGTACAGCGAGATCCGGGAGCGGGAAGGGTGAAGTTTGCCGGGGCAAAACGCCCCCTGATTTGCTTGCGCAAAGGCGAAGTGTATCGCATTAAGGGAAGCAGATCCTCCATTGGCGGATGGGTAGGGGAGGAGCACCTGGCCAAGGAGTTTGAACAGGTAGAGTGGATTTTGCAACCTGAGGATCGGTTCTTTCTGTTTAGTGACGGGTTCGCTGATCAGTTTGGCGGACCCCATGGGAAAAAGTACGGGGTAAAGCGTTTTCGAGAGCTGCTGAGGCAGCTGCCCCACGAGCCAAGGCGGGCCAAAGAAGGCTTGCGGGAAGTGCATTTGCAGTGGCGCGGTACCGAGCCACAAACTGACGACTTGGTGGTGATGGGCTGGCAGGAGCCGTATGACTAACTCAGCCGTACGCCAAGTACCATAATGTCGTCTACCTGTTCCTCATCTTCCATCCAATCATATAGGGTTTCTTCGAGCCCCTTTTTCTGATCTGCTAAGGGCAGTTTGTGCACCTGGTACAGAAGATTTCTGAAACGCGGCGCCATGAACTTCTTGCCGCTGGCACCTCCAAATTGATCCTGATATCCATCAGAATACAAATAGAACGTAAGTCCGCCCGCATAAAAGATCTCGTGAGTGGTGTAAGATGGAGTTAACTCTCCCCTCACGCCGCCGATAGACGCAGAATTTCCTTTTCGTTTGTACAGGTTGCCGTCTTGCACGTACACCAGAGGCAGTTTGGCCCCGGCGTATGCCAGCACTTTCTTTCCAAAGTCAATGGCTACCAGCCCGATATCCATTCCGTCTTGAGAGAAGGTAGTGTCCTGGTTGAGTGACTGGCGAATCTCCAAGTGGAGCTGATCCAGAATTTCTCCCGGGTCTTCAAGCTGCCGCTCATTGATGAGGTTGTTAAGTAGGTCGTTGGCAATGAGGCTCATGAAGGCCCCCGGTACCCCGTGACCGGTGCAGTCCACCGCCGCCATGAATACCTTACCGTTGAGGTGCCTGCGGTCGCTGATCCAGTATACATCGCCTGATACTACATTGCGCGGCCTGAAAAGCACAAAGTGTTCTGGCAATACAGTACGTAGGATGCCCTCAGGGGGCAAAATGGCTTGCTGTATTCGCTGAGCGTACAAGATAGAAGAGGTGATCTCGTCCCACTGTTTCTGTACCGTTTCCACGCTGTGTTGCAAGGATTCGTTTACGCTTCTGATCTCCTCATTGTTGGACTGTATCTCCTCGTTGGATTCCAGCAGCTGCTCGTTGGCCCTGCGGTTGGAACGGTAGAGCCGCAAGACCACCAGGCCAAACCCCACCGAGAGTAGGAGTACAATAACGGTACCGACCTGTAGGGTTCGTTGCCGCGCTACCTGGCTTTCCAGTTGACTAGTGCGTTTGGTGTCCTCCATCGCGATGGAATCCAGTTCCACCTCAAACTGGTGCCGCATCTGGATTTCAGTCAGTTGCTGAGTTTTGGTTTCGTTGAGCAAGCTATCCGTCATGGCCTTGAAAAGCCGGTGGGACTCATATGCTGCCTGGTACTGGCCTAGTGCCTGATAGGTGAAAGCCAGGTACTCAGCCGCCTGTTGGGTTTTCTCTTTCAGGCGAAACTGCCGGGAGGTTGCCAGCCCCTGGGTCAGGTTTTGGAGAGCCGTGGTGTATCTCTTACGGAAGTAATACACCTTGCCCAGCTCAATCTGGATGCTACACATAAGCCTATGATAGCCCATG
>JBCBHI010000976.1:0-2468 GCA_038525885.1 Bacteroidota bacterium | reverse complement strand
ATCCGTTAAGTTTTGGATGAAAAATAAATTCTCTGATAAAACAAAATATGTATAGCCTTCTAGAGAATCAATCATCTTTTCTGCCGCCCAAACCTGAACTGCATTATTGAAATCCATAGGTATTTGGATCCCAAATTCACTGGTTAACTCATAGTAAAATTCTACTTTTTGAGTTGGACTCTTATCGTTAAAAATATTGATCAAAGAGTCCGTATTTAATCCTTGAGAAAAGGAGAAACTTGGACTTAAAAAAATTAGGTTGGAAAGGACTAGAAACGCCCGTGCAAAACGGGCATTTTTTTTATCATCTTTATTCATGTAAATAATAACATAAAAAGGTTAATCACCATCTCCTCCTGTTCCACCTGAACCGGAGCCTGAACCTCCTCCTCCGTAACCACTTCCGGATCCACCATCAGGACCGATAGTGAACAGGCCGTCGGCTGGAACGGAAAGTACTTTTACACAGGTTTCTCCGATGGCTAATTTACGAGCGCCGGGTTCATTGGGACCAACTACCCAGTTAAATTCGTATTGTTTGGCGATAGGGCTAGCGTCATGGGTTAGATATAATTCAATAATACGTTCGTCAGTACCTTCTGGTACCCCTTGGTCTTCCATCCGCTCCACCTTGCAGCCATCAGAAGGAAGGATGGTGATGTCAATCTGGTGGGTGTTCTTCTTTCCTTCAATCTCTGAAACGATGACATTGGCAAGATTGCGGATTCCGCCCACTGAAGGTGCCGTAGCGCTGCCCGTATATTGGTTTCTGGGCATGAGACGGCGGAAGAACTTTACAAAGTTCAGCCCCAATAGGGTGAAGAAGTTTCGGGAATTACGCGCTCCGTCCGCTTCTAATGATGCTTGCACGTTGATCAGCCCATGGCCGGAAAGGTCATCCTTTCCTACCTCTTCAATATCGGTAGCATACCGCACCAGATGGTCTTTCATGTTCATGAAAGTAGCCTTAGGTGTATTGGTAAAGATGGGCGTGTTGCTAGCGCTGTCCTTTGACTTGTGCTTGGCAATAATAAGAGCCATGACACCGGCTACGAAAGGAGCGGCGAACGAGGTGCCACTTACGGTATCGTAAGCTCCTGCCATATCCGTGGTAAGGATTTCCTCACCAGGCGCTACAATGTCTACTTGTGCTCCCCGCGAGGAGAACTCACTCACCTCCATGTCTTTGCCTACGGAACCCACGCTAATTACCTCATTGTAACGAGCAGGGTATTCGATGGAGTCTTTTACCTGATAGTGGTTTCCGGCACAGGCTACTACAAAGATGTTTTTGCGATAGGCCCGGCGGATCTCAGTTTCTGTCTTGGGCAACGGAGCAGAACTCCAAACCGATAGGTTGATGATATCTACCTCTTGGTCTACTGCCCAGCGCACCGCTTCTGCTAGCTGCTCGTCGGTGCCTATTTGAATGCTGTGGCTATTATTTCCGGTTACCACCTTGGCCACATACAAGTGAATGCCAGGGGCAACACCGGCTACGCCTTCCTTGTTGGGGAGGGCGGCCAGGATTCCGGCTATTTGCGTGCCGTGCCCGTGTTGGTCGGCAATGGTACCAGAATCAGTAAAATCTTTGTACCAGTCGTTTCCCTGAGGAAATGCATGGAGCAGGTCTGGGTGCTTCGTATCAATCCCTGTATCCAGGATTGCCACTTTTACGGCTTTGCCGTCATATCGCCCGATGGTGTCAGACCAGGCGGAGGGAATGTTGAGTGCACGAATGGACCATGGCAGGTTGGCCTGCGGAAGATCCTTTACTGTAGGTAGTCCGTTTGATGTCGACATGGTGTCCATAATATTCCAAATTTGGGCGTTAAGCAACGAAAATTTTTTGGCTAATAGACCGCCCCGCAATGCCAGGATACTCATAACGTGTGTTTTTTTGTCTTGCAAATGGTTCCACTTTCCGAGAAATACCCGACCTTTTTGTAGCAAAAATGAGGTCACGTGTTTCCTGGTAAATTTTGGTACTCATGGGGTCTACCATGTCGATGATAGAAGATAGGATAGGTACTTTTATTAAGGGGCAATGCATATAAGGGAAGAGTGCAGCAACTCCATTATTTATTTCCCAAGCATATGTTTTCATTCCGTGCTGCATAATTGATTAGTAAGAAAAAAGGCAGTGTGTGCTTAGGAAGCACACACTGCACGGCTTGGTTTGGAATTAGTTAGGTGGACATTTATAGTCCTGGCATTACCCGCTATCGATTATGTTGGTTCATGTATGTTCTCGACTAAAATTATCCGCCTTCCAGAGGAAAGCGGATAATTGTGGGATTAGTCGTCATATTCCAAATGAACGATCGCATGACGTTTTCATGCGCTAGTGATACAAAGGTGCCTTTTTCCTTAGCACGCCAACAGACCGAAAACAGCGAAATTACTCCTCCCTGTTTTCAGGGAGAGTGTTTGTACTCAAGTGGTGACTGAGTGATGTTTGTTAGGAA
>JBCBHI010000975.1:0-2475 GCA_038525885.1 Bacteroidota bacterium | reverse complement strand
GGCTTTTTGGAGCTGAAAGACATTACCATTCCTGAATGACTAAGTACTACATCATCAATTTAGTATTGGGGGCAGGTCTTATGATCTGCCTTTCTTGTTCTACCGGACCGAAGACTAGGCCCTGGGCCTGGCCTGAGCTGCCCCCAGAGGTTTCAGTGCCGCAAGTGCCCGAAAGGAACCCCATGACAGTAGAGGGCGTGGCCTTAGGCCGCAAGTTGTTTTTCGACGATGGGCTTTCTCAACCGCGTGGGGTGAGCTGTATGAGCTGCCACCGCCCAGGTATGGCCTTTACGGATGGCTTGCCGGTATCTCAGTCAGGTGTATCGGGGAAGCCTTTGCTGCGCAATTCCCCCACGCTCATCAACCTGGCTTGGGAACAAAGTTTCTTCTGGGACGGCGGAGCTACTAATTTGGAGTCTCAGGCCTATGGGCCCTTGCAGCACCCGGATGAGATGAACAACGAGGACTTGAAAAAGCTGGAGGCCTATGTACAACAGCACCCCGAATACCCTCCAATGTTCCGGGCAGCCTTTGGGGCCGACGCCAAACTAGATAATGTAGAGGTAGTGCGCGCCCTGGCCCAGTACCAGCGCACGTTGGTGAGTTTCAATACTCCCTGGGACCGCCACCAGGCAGGGGAGGAGGGAGCCCTCTCGGATTTGGCCCTACAAGGCTGGGAGGTGTTTCAGCAGCAGTGCCAAACGTGCCACACCCCTCCATTCTTTACGGATCATAGCTACCACAACAACGGTTTGGATGCGGAATTTCCGGCAGACCATGAGCAGGTATACATGGGCCGTTACCGAATCACGCTGGATTCGGCAGACTTGGGCAAATTCAAAACTCCTACCCTTCGGAATATTGCCCGCACTGATCCATACATGCACGATGGTAGGTTTGATTCGCTGGAAGAGGTACTGGATCATTACACCCAGAGCCTGCAAACTTCCAGCACCATGGATCCGGCTTTGGGGGAGGGTATTGCTTTGAGTGAGGAAGACAGGGAGGCGCTGCTGGCCTTTTTGAAGGAAGGTCTTAATGATGGCGCCTTGCCGGATTGAGCAAGGCAAATGCCCGGCCGTAAGAGAGGCCGGGCGGAAGTTTTTGTATTAAACGGTAGAGCCTTTCAGCATTTTGTTCCAATAAAGGTAGGGTAGCATATACTTTTTGAGCCACCATAGGCGCAGATGCTCCTTGTCGCTGTGGAAGACTCCCATCTGCTTTAGTTTAGGATCGGGGGTGAAGTTGCCCTCATAGTCAAATTCTGCCAGGACCATTTTGCCGTAGCCTGTCACCAGCGGGCAGCTGGAATAGCCGTTGTAGGAGGCCCCCGCTAGTTTCCCTTGTTTCATGGTTTCCATCAGGTTCTCCACCACTACAGGTACTTGCTTTCGGATGGCAGCTCCTGTTTTGGCGGTAGGTAGGGCAGCTACATCTCCCAGCCCAAATATATTTTTGAACTGGTTGTGCTGTAGGGTATGGATGTCGACATCCAGCCAACCGCCAGCATTGGCTAGCGTAGATTCTCGCACGAAGCTAGGGGCAGCTTGCGGCGGTGCCAGGTGCAGCATATCGAAGGGAATCTCAATTTTGGCTTCCCCTGCCAGCCTTTCCTTTAGGTCTCCGCCCTCATTCACAATACACTGATTCTCTCCCTGGCCTGCCCATTGGAAGGTAGCCACCTGATTCTCCGCGTCTATTTTTACGGGGTTGTAAAACGGGCGAAAGTGCATCTGGTAGCGGTTCAGGACTCGGGTAAGGGTTTTGGCAATCTCTTTCACACCAAATATCACCGAGCCAGGGGTAGCAAAGATGACGTTGGTGCGGTTGCTAAGTCCTTGCTTTTTGAAGTAGTCTGCCGCCAGGTAGGCCGCCTTTTGCGGGGCTCCCCCGCACTTGATGGGAGTGGCAGGTTGGGTAAACAAGGCATTGCCTCCTTTAAAGTTCTGTAGCACCTCATAGGTGTGCTTAGGGTCGGTATAGTTGCTGCATACCACGCCCTTGCCCAGGGCCTCTTCCAGGCCTTCTATCTGCGAAGGCTCCATCACTAGCCCCGGAGCCATAACCAGGTAGTCGTAGGTAAGCGCTCCGTTGTTTTGGGTGTCAATCGCGTTCGCCTCCGGGCGTAGGCCCGTAGCAAAGTCCTGAATCCATTTCACCTTGTCGGGCATCACGGCAGCCATGGGACGGGCCGTCTTATAGTAGTTGTAAGTGCCGGCTCCCACCAGTGTCCAGGCAGGTTGGTAGTAGTGTAGCTCTGCCGGATCTAGGATGGCAATATCCAGGGAGGGGTCCTTCTTCGAAAGCATCGCCGCGGTCATAATGCCGGCAGTGCCCCCTCCCACAATTAGAATCTGATAGTGTGATTTCATCTCCTTCGGTTTTCGATAATCGGGTTAAACTACCCACCTTCAGAGAGTTAGGACGTAATCAAAGTTACAGTGCGGTCCCCAAGGAGTAGTCCGGGTGCTTTGG
>JBCBHI010000974.1:0-2475 GCA_038525885.1 Bacteroidota bacterium | reverse complement strand
ATGTCACCGTCTCTGCCGTACAGTCTTGGCAAAGGATACAAACGGCCAGAGTAGTCCAGCGTGCCCAAGTCCATGGGCTGTTGCAAAGCCTCGGTCTCCAGATCAGAAACCTTCTTCAAGTCCGCCACTACCCCTACCGCTGAGTCGTAGCGGTCCTGTGCGTTCTTGGCCAGCAGTTTTAGGATAATATCCTGTAGGGGAACCGGAAAGTCTTCATCGAAATACCGGGGAGGCTGAGGAGAGCGTGCCAAATGGGCATGAATGATTTCACCATCTTCCTCAGCTTTGAAGGGGTTTTTGCCCGTAAACAGCTCATAGTAGATTACCCCTAGCGAATATAAATCGCTTCGGTAATCAACTTTTCGGTTAATCCGTCCGGTTTGTTCTGGAGAGATATAAGCTAAATCCCGCTTGTATAGGTAATCCGAACCAATGAGGCTTCCTTTGGGAGTAAGCACGGATGACCATCCAAAATCAATTACAATTACTTGGCGATCATCCTCCTTCACCAGCAAGTTTTCTGGGTTGATGGCGTTGTGAACGATTTGCTGCTGGTGCAAATCACCCACCACCTGTGCCAGGGAAATGGCCAACTGTAACCGTTCATCCAGCGAATGCTCCGGTTGCCCCATCCATTTTGCCAATGTTTGGCCAGGGATATATTCCAGTTCCAGGGCTGCATGGTGCTGAAAAAGGGTTTTATCCAAAACTTGCCGTACACCCTTTACTTGCAGCCGGTGGGTCATCTCATATTCCCGCTGCAGGCGGCGCTGTACCACCTCACTGGGGTTGGATTCTTTAAGCACCTTCACACACCTCACCATATCATCCTGACTGTCAGGAACTTTTATAATCAGGCTCTCATGGCCATGGTGTAATATGAGTGATGGGTCAACCCCGGTTATCATGTTCAATAATACTAATTTTTGCTACCTACAGAGGGGTTTTTCGACGAATATACATCCCATTCAAGGGCTTGGTCCCTTGCCTAAATACAATTCAAATTTTCCCCGCTTATAAGGCTAAATATCGGTTAAGTTGGGTCTGTCAACTACTTGTCCCGCACCCAAGTTTCGGGATAATTTAGAATAATAGTACCTAGCAAAACCAGATTACACAACATTCATCGATTGGATTATAATTAAAATTTACTAAAAATGAGGAAACTAGCGTTGGTGGGTTTTTGCCTTTTGGGATTAGCTGTATGGCAGGCATGTGACCCAGAAGAAATCTTCGAAGCCACGGTTACGGTATCGGCTACCCAGTCTCCAGGGTCTGAGGGCGGCCAAGACGGAGAATTCACCGTCCAATTCAGTTTGACCAACTCTACCGATGCCACCATCACCGTACCCTACACCGTGGGTGGTACCGCTACTCCTGGTGAGGATTATACCACATTGCCCGGTTCCTTAACCATCGGTCCGGGTGAAAACTCGGCTACCCTCGCAATTGACATTACCGATGACGAGGCGGTAGAAGAGACCGAGACGGTGGTGATTACCCTAAACGATACAGGCCTGCCAGAAGGTATCACTCTGGTAGAATCAGCCCTTTCTGACACCGTGATCATCGAGGACAATGATTTTGAAGGCTTTTCTGATGCCGTCTCCGTTTCCATTTTTCCGGATAGTACCCACGAGGGGGAACAGATAAATCTTTCTTTTATTCTAGATGGAGGCAATACTACCGGTACCGGGCTGCCCATACCTTTCCAACTAAGTGGTACCGCCACCCAAGGACAGGATTATACGCTAGAAAATGATTCCATAGTAATAGCAGATGGTGAACGCATCGGCTCTGCTACTATCACCATCACCGATGATACCGAAATAGAGGATACCGAAACCATAATAATTACCATTGATTCGCTGAAGCTTCCTGATGGACTTAAGGTGGGCGATACTCCTTCGGTTACCATCCCCGTAGGTGATAATGATGAAGCTGAAACCATAATTCCTGCTGTATCGGTGGTGGCAAATACAGCCACGGGCACCGAAGGCGGAACCCATCCTGTTTTCACCTTCTCTCTGGATACCACCAACATCACCCAGGCAGCACTTACTATACCCTACACCGTAGGCGGTTCCGCTACCTCTGGCGAGGACTATACGGCACTTTCAGGTTCTATTGCGATCGCCGTGGGGCAATCTAGCGCCATCCTGGAGGTGATCCTCACCGACGATGACGAGGTAGAAGAGGAAGAAACGATTCTGCTCAGCCTTGATACAGAAAACCTGGGCGAAGGCCTGCAAGCTGGTGACCCTACCACGGCCACCGCTACTATCCAAGACAATGATGAGGAACCGGAGGCAGTCACTTACTCCGTAGTAGTGTCCGCCACCGCAGATACCGCCTCCGAGGCTGGAACCGCCGGGGAGTTTACCTTCACCCTGGACACCACCAATGTGAGCGGTGGCGGACACTACTACGGAGTAAGTGACTGCCTCCGGTTCCTCATCATTGTCTTGGATAGTA
>JBCBHI010000973.1:0-2488 GCA_038525885.1 Bacteroidota bacterium | reverse complement strand
AGCATCACTCACGCGGGATCCCCTAATCACTCATTATCGTCAGTGTTCGGAAACGAGGACTTAAGAGAGCGTTAGTTTCCCCCGGCTAGGCGCCCTCGACTAAAGCTCTGCTTTTGTGACTTTTTTACCATCAGGCTGAATTCGGGCCGCGTAGGCCGCAGGCAATTGATGATTTCATCAGCAAGTCCTGAGTTATGCTGAACAGATTAGGCATTGGGCGGGCATTTTCACCACTTACTGCTCAATATTCCCACCTACAGGCAGGCCGCTGGGTACTCGCTCAGGAACCGTCCTATCAAAATCATCGTCATTCAAGGCTTCCATAAAAGCGATGATTCCGTCTATTTGCTCATCGTCCAAATCCAGATCCAGCATTTCCTCGTCCAACTGGCTTTGTGCCACGTTCACATTGCGCTGATCACTATCACCCCCAGCTACCTCTTCATAAAACTCCATTACTTCCTCCAAGGTCTCATGTAGCCCATTATGCATGTAGGGCGCCGTAAGGTTCAAGTTTCTTAGCGTAGGGGTTCTGAAATCAAAACTCTGCGTAGCACCATCATCCGGTTGAGTCACATTATCCTTCACCCCTATCGTGTGCAGTTCATAATCCGAAAACATGGGCCCGCTATGACAATCCGCACATCCCACCTCGATGAAGGCATTCATTCCTTCAATCTCCAGGGCGGAGAGAGCACTCTCATCTCCTCGCATATACAGGTCAAACCGGCTGTTATTAGCCACAATACCTCTTTCAAAAGTGGCTATGGCCGCCAGTAGATTCCTCTGGTTGATACCGTCGCTGCCGAAGACGGCTTCAAATTTCTCCACATACTCTGGAATAGCCTTTAGTCGCATAAGCAGGGTATCTATGATGGCCCCCTCTGCTATGGCTTCACCCCTCATTTCCTCTTTTGAAAGCATGGGCAATAGCGCCTGCCCTTCTAAACTCTCGGCGCGGTTGTCCCAGAACATAGGTGCCGATTGTGGGTCATATATTCCATCATTATCAATCCCATTAAAAGCCGTATTGATGACCGTAGGAGCATTCCGTCGGGTTAGCTCCCCACCCACCCGGTTGGGCCCTAAACCCACACCACCTACACCTTGAGAAAAGCCAAGGCCATCAGCATACCCTAAGTCCGGATGGTGGCAGCTTACGCAGGCCACCTCTTGGGTACCAGAAAGTATTGGATCCCAGTAGAGCAGCCTGCCCAGGATTTCCTTTTCCTCGGTATAAGGATTGTCTGGCGGGTAGGAAACTTGTGTAGGTAATGCACTAATCACCTCTTCAGGTTTTTGTGCTCCCAGCGGGCCAAAGAGCCCATCGCAAGAGCTCACCAGCACAGCCACTATTAGTCCTGATATTCCTACTAGCCTAAGTCCCTTTGCACTCAACTTAAAATCATTCATCCTATAACTTTTTAGACATTTTTGTGGGAAGCATAACGCATGCAAAAAGCCTATAAGTGTGATGAATTGGTGGGAAACCAGGGGCTAAAAAGTGCAGAATTCGTACTCTGGACGTTTTTATGGCTGTTTTATTCCTTTCCGGTACTGGCTGGGCGTTACGCCCTTCAGTTTTTTGAAGGTAGCGTTGAAAGAAGATTTCGAGCTAAAACCCACCTCGGTGGCAATACCCAGCAAGGTGTAATTTTGGTAGCGGTCTTCGTGCAGGCAGGTGATAAATTCCTGAACACGATATTGGTTGAGCAGGTCCTGAAACCGGACACCCATATGGACATTCAATATTTCCGAAAGCTGCTGTCTTGAGATACCCAACTCTTCGGCCAATCGATCTACCGACAAGTCTGGATCGATAAAGCGTTTTTCCTCTACCATCAGGGCCGTCAACTTCTTTTGAATCGATGCTGCCTCAGCTTTTACCAGATTCGACTGCTGGTATTTTGTATTGACGGTAAGTAGGATATCCTTAGGCTCGATGATCAATTTGTAGGTCACAAAATAGAAGAGAAGAATCGCAATCAGGAATACCCCATAGCTATCCAGAGAAAAAATGGATTGATCTGGCGCCAGCCAAAAAGAGGACACCTCATCCAGAGTATACACTAGCGTAAAAGGTACCAAGAAGGCCAATAACCACCTCTCCTTCTTCTGCTTTAGTACTTCATAAATGCTATAGAACAACATACCTATCAGGCAGAATTCTGCAAAAGTAGCCACCACTCCAAGAAGAAGGTTGTTTTCAAAGTGTGCACTACTCAACAGGCTTTGGATGGTAACGCCCACGATATAGGGCAGCAAATACCAAAGGTCTCGCTTATCGAATTCTCCTTTACCAGGATCATAATATCTGACAAACAGAAAGAAAAGGGTGGAGATTAAGGTTTCATGAAACAGAAACCAGTTAGCTTCCTCTATCAGTAGGTTATAGTCATCATCGCCAACCGCAAACAAAATCACTGAGAGAATACACCCCATAAACAACCAAAAAACGAGTCGTTTATAGGTCTTCCTTCTCTGGAAG
>JBCBHI010000972.1:0-2491 GCA_038525885.1 Bacteroidota bacterium | reverse complement strand
ATGGGTGGTGCGTCATCAGCAAGCTAAGAACACGCTAGATCCTGCCTGGGTAGCGACGTACCTGGACGAAACGGAAGATTTTTTGAGACAGGTACGAGGGCTTCGTACCCTGCAATCAGCGGAAAATCCGCTGACGGATGTACAACCGGTGATTAGCCACCACTACAAAGCGTAAGCCACATGCAGAATCCTAGAATAACTCTGATAGGTGCTGGTCCTGGCGATCCAGAACTCATCACCCTGAAAGCCTTGCGGGCGCTGCAGTCGGCAGAGGTAGTGCTTTATGATGCCCTGGTAAATCCAGAACTGCTGGATTGGGTACCGGAGACTGCCCACAAAATACCGGTAGGTAAACGTGCTGGCGAGGCCAGTGCAAAGCAAGAGGACATTAACCGCCTGCTGGTAGAGATGGCGCTGGTACATGGGCATGCGGTACGCTTGAAGGGCGGCGACGCCATGTTGTTTGCGCGCGGCTCGGAAGAATGGGCATATGCGGCCGAAGTAGGAATTCCCGTTACGGTGATCCCCGGAATATCAAGTCTGCAACTGCCGGGCCTGTATGGGATTCCGCTTACGGCTCGCGGAGTGAACACCGGGTTTCGGGTGCTGACGGCCACAAACCGCTTTGGAAAACTCACCCAAGACGTGCAGCTGGCCGCAGAGGACGGCCAGCCGGTGGTGATCTTTATGGGGCTGCGCCGCATACCCGAGATTGTGGAAGCTTATACCCAGTTTGGGAATGAAAGCTTGCCCATCGCCATCATAAGTAAGGGTTCTCGTGAGGAGGCTCAGGTGCTATATGGTACCGTCGATACCATACAGGGCCTGCTGGAAGAGCACCCCATGGCAGCCCCTGGTTTGATCATCATCGGGGAAACGGTAACCCAGTCACCTGCCTGGAACGCCGTACAACCCGTACAAACCCTGCAATCGGTATGAGCAATACGCTTTTCCCAATTTTCCTGAAGCTGGAACAGCTCCGCACCGTAGTGGTAGGAGGTGGTAATGTGGGCATTGAGAAGGTGGAAGCACTGCTGCGGCAGTCACCGGAGGCTAGTGTGACGGTAGTGGCACCCGAGATCCGGGATGAGCTTCTGGAGATGCAACGCCACCACTCCGGCTTGCGGTTTATTCACCGTTCGTATCGGCGCCGGGACCTTCGGCTGGCCGATCTGGTGATTTGTGCTACCGATCAGCCTCAGTTGCACGTCAAAATCAGGAAGCAAGCCCGTAAGCGCAGGCTGCTGGTAAACGTAGCGGATACGCCGGATCTGTGTGATTTCTACCTAGGCTCTATTGTGAAAAAGGGTAACCTGAAGGTGGGCATTAGTACCAATGGCTTCTCTCCTACCCTGGCCAAGCGCATGCGCGAGTGGCTAACGGCAGAGCTGCCCGAGGATGTGGATTTGCTCCTGCAACGGCTGAAGCAAGTACGGTCTGGACTGAAGGGTGATTTTGCTGCCAAGGTGGATTACCTCAACAAACTGACCTCAGTACCGGATCAGTTGCCTAAGGAAGAGTTGGAAGAGGAGGTATCGCATGAGGCCTGAGGTAGAGTCCCCGACTTATGTAGGACAGGGCTGGGAAAACCTCACGCCTTCGGAGCGTTTGGCGCTAGTGTTTGAATCCTACGCGCCAGAGGAGATCCTGGTCACTACCTCCTTGGGGATATCCTCTACCCTACTACTGCACCATATACACCGGGTAGCTCCTCAGCAACCGATCTATTTTGTAGACACCGGGTATCACTTCCAGGAGACTTTGCACTACGGTAAGTATCTGCAAGACTTGTGGGGCATCAACCTGCGGTATGCTAGCCCTGCACGGGAGGACCACGCCTTTACCCAGGCTACAGAGCTATGGAAAACGCAACCCGACCAGTGCTGTGCCCTAAACAAGGTGAACCCCGTGGGGCACCTGAAGCAGGGTAAGAAGGTGTGGATTTCTGGGTTGATGCGGTACCAAAATGCCAACCGGGCCGGGTTGGATTTTGCGGAAGCCAAAGGAGGCATGGTGAAGGTGTATCCCTTACTGGATATGACCGAGGAGGAGGTACACCTGTATCAATTCTTGCATGAGTTACCCAAACACCCATTGCTAGACCGTGGGTATGAGTCCGTGGGCTGTACCCACTGTACTCAGCCTGGCGAAGGCCGGGCCGGCCGGTGGTCAGGCACAGGAAAAACCGAGTGTGGTTTGCACAAATGACATCCTAAAGAATTTCAAAATCCCTAAGCCATCTTTTTGCAATGGGCAGCCATGTCCAAGGTAGACGTTTTAGTGAGACCAGGGTTTACGGAGGTAAACTCTGAACAGAAAAGCCGGAGGAACTTCTTCCGGTTTTTCTTTTGGTAGCAATGACCCCATCACACCTAGCAAAAAAGAGTAGCCGCTTCTCGGTAGGTTCTATTGCAAGCAAAAGAAAAACCGGAAGAAGTTCCTCCGGCTTTTCTGTTCAGAGTTTACCTCCGTAAACCCTGGTCTCACTAAA
>JBCBHI010000971.1:0-2496 GCA_038525885.1 Bacteroidota bacterium | reverse complement strand
CCGGGTACAGGAAGTCCCTATGGGTACTTGCGCCGCAGTAGCCTGGCAAAAGGCTGGGGAATCCATTGGCTACGTAGCCTCGGCCTGGTAGGTCACGCCTTTACGGGTAGCACCGTGGGTACGTAGCCAATGGATTCCCCAGCCTTTTGCCAGGCTACTGCGGCGCAAGTACCCATAGGGACTTCCTGTACCCGGTAACAGGAGCCAAAACCAGGCTTTGTGTTTTTTCTCCTTGGCGGGCCGGCTTTGTGCCTCCAGATATAGGATTTTCTCCAGGTTCTTGCGCGCCCTGGCCAGGTTACTTTTGGAGGTGCCAGGACTTATGCCGAGCCGTTCGGCAATTTCACGGTGTTTGAGTCCCTCAAAAACGTAGAGGTTGAATACCAGTCGGTACTTTTCTGGTAGCCGGGCCAATAGGGCTACCAGCTCTTCTTTAGTAAAATCAGCCTGCTCAATCGCGTACCGGGGAGTAGTGGGCTCTTCCTGATGCGGATCTACTGAAAGTTGAGGGAGTTCTTCACTTTGGAGTGATTCCTCAGGGTTCCTTTTTCGCTTCCGCAGGTGCATCAGTGCAGTGTTTACCGCTATTCGGCGTAGCCAGGCCTCTAGCGGCCCTTTGCCCTGGTAGGTATGGTACCCCGCCATGGCGCGGAGGAAGGTTTCCTGCACCACGTCCTCGGCTGCCACCCCAGGCCCTACATAGCGGGCGCACACCTGCTGTAAGCCAGCATGGTGCTTTCGGTATATGTGATTCCAAAATTGGTTGTGGTGGCCCATATGAGAATTTGGTCTTTTCTATATAGATGCCAGAATAGGCAAGGGTTGCGTACTGATTCTGATTTTTCTTTTAGCGATTCATTCATCCCGTTGTAATCCATTGACTGTTAGGGGATTCGTTTCATTTAGTCTTAATAATTCGTACTTTCACCTAACACCCTAACCCCACCGTCATGGCAAAAGAATTCTCCCAGGAGGAATGGGATAAAATTTTTGCAGAACTAGACCGTGCTCCGGATGCCTATGGACTACCCAGGAGAGTATACGGTTCCGCAGTAGTTGGTTCTTTCAATGTACGCAAATTGGGTAACTCCCGTAACCGGGGCCCCCGGACTTGGAAGTTTCTAGGGCGAGTCAGTCAGCACTTTGACCTGCTGGCTATCCAGGAGGTGCTAGACGATATGAGTGGCCTCAACCGACTAATGGAGCAAATTGGACCGGAGTGGGGGATGATCGTTTCCGATAAAACGGGGGTTTATCCTGGAGACCGAGGGGTAGGGGAACGGCTAGCGTTCTTTTTTCGGTGGAACACCGTACAGCGGGGCGAGGTAGTTTCTGATATTACCTATGACCGTAGCAAAGTCACGCAGATTCTCTTCGATAACCTGGATGAGGTGGTCAACCTGAAGGCTGAGTACGACCGCAAACTGGCGGATTATGAATCCGGGAAACGTAAAACCAAGCCCAAATTGGATGCCCCGATATTCTTGTCCTTCATTCGGCAGCCCTTTTGTGTGAGTTTCCAGATCAAAGGCTTCCCGGGTACCGAACCTTACCGGTTTATGGCCATCAACGCCCACCTGATCTACGGCACCATGGCCGACCGCAAGCGGGAGTTCAAGGCTCTTATGGAGTGGATCACAGATCGGGTAAAAGATAATGACCACGCCTACTACCCCAACTTTATGTTGCTAGGCGACTTGAACTTGAATTTTGACGACCCTGATAAGGATATGGCGGATATTGAGGGGTACCTTAAATCCTTCAACGATGCGATGGGCGAAGAAGTAGAAGTCAATTTTCCTTTCCTGGATGTTCATCCATCGGCCCACAAACAATATACCTCCAATGTGAAGCTCACCCAGCGGTACGATCAGATTGGTCTTTTCTTTCGGGAGAAAGGATTGCCTACCTATCTGGACAATGAAGCGATGGGAAAACACGAGCGAGGGCCCGACTACGGCGTATTCAATTTTTCGGAGTTGTTTTCGGTGGCTTTGCTAGAAAAATCTTTCACAGAGCTCACCAAAGAAGAACAGGATGACTTAGTAGACAGGTATCAGCACGAAGTAAGCGACCACTTACCTATCTGGGTTCGGCTCAAACTGCCTGACCATCAGCCAGGAAAGGGCTAATTTTGTTTAGGTGTTTGGCTAAGTTTCTATTCTGTTTTCTACAGGTATTATTTTGATGTTGTCTGACCTTGAAGGACAGATTCAATTCGGTATTGCAAAAATGTAATATTTGCATTTGTGAAATATCGTAAAAAACCAAACCCTGTGTAAAAAACGTCGTAACAATTAATATAATATCTCAGCTAATAGAACAGTTTGGTTTTAATCCTTATAATTCTCTTCATTATGATACATCATTCTCACCTCCAGTTTACTATTACCTCAGTATGTATTAGTCTTTCTTCTAAAGGAAATAGTTCATTAGGGGTCAGTAGGCCTAACCAATACGAAAGAAAGCCTTTTGAACTAATTTTTCCTTTAGAAG
>JBCBHI010000970.1:0-2497 GCA_038525885.1 Bacteroidota bacterium | reverse complement strand
GTACAGGGCTATCCGCTCCCGGGTAATCTGGGTGGCATGCGATACATGACCAGGGGTCTGGGTTTCAGTGTGCGCACCCGCCAAGCCCTGCCCATTGTCGGTTACGGTTAGCTGTAGTTTGTCTCCCTGCATTCCAAAACAGACCTCTATCCTACCCTCCTCTTCTACATCGGCCAATCCGTGTTCTATTGCATTCTCCACAAACGGCTGGGCAAACATCGGTGGAATCTTAACCTCCTCCGGATCTACATCCTCTGCTACCTTAACTTCAATTTGGAAAGGATGTGCTCGCCGCAGGTTTTGCAAACTCAGGTAGTTTTCCAGCATGGTCACCTCCTGTTCCAATAGCACAAACTCCGTTCTGGAGTTGTCCAATACCTGCCGGGTAAGTTTAGAGAATTTTGACAGGTAACGGCTAGCCTTTTTGGGGTCTCCCTGGCGTATCACATCCTGTATGGCGGTCATCGCATTGAATATAAAATGCGGGTTCATCTGCGTACGCAGCAGATTTTGCTCCACGTCTTGTGCCTTATAGGTCAAGGCCAGCCTAGCCTGGCGGTTGCGCAAAATGACCAGCCCACCGGCTAGCAAAACAGCTACCAGCCCCACCCCTAACAGCACCAGCCTGAGCTGCGAACGTTGCAATTCTAAAGTCTGAATGGAAGCTTGCTGAGTAACTTGCTCTAGCTCCCTTTCTGTTTTCTCTGTTTCGTACTTAGTCTCCAGCTCCACCACCTGTTTATTCTTTTCCAAGGTAAAGAGGCTGTCTTTCAGCTGGTTGTATGCCCGCAAATGGGCCAAGGCATCCCCCAGCCTTCCGGCCAAAGAGTCCACGGTAACATAGGCAGTATACTGTACGAGTTGCTGCTCAGGAGAGTCCAACGAGTCTACCAAACCCTGAGCCACTGCTAGCCAACGGTAGGCTTCCTCAAACCGCCTTTGGTACCCAAGCACCCTCCCCGTCAACTGATGCCCCTCGGCCAACAGTTGCAGGTCGCCAAATTCGGCTGCGGTGGTTCGTACTTCCGAGGCCATGGCATAGGCCAAGGTAAGTTGGCCGGATACCAGGGCTACATTCGCTAGCCCGGTGACCGCATGCCCCACAAACTTGGGGTTATTGATCTCTCGATTGACCTGCTCAGCTTGTCGGTAATATCCCAAAGCCAAATCCCAATTGCCCACGGCCTTGGCATATTCTCCTAGATCTATCAATAGTTCTCCCAGCGCACGACGGTCTTCCCTTTCCTCAATAAGTGGTAAGGCCTTGGCTGCAAAAGTGAGGGCCTCTTCCCGTTCCCCCATCCGGTATTTCAACTTCGCCAGGTTGATGTAGTGGTCATAAATATCCTTCTGGTTACCCGTACGTTCGCACTCTGCTATGCCTAAGAAACAAGCCTCAATAGCCTTCTCGTATTCGCCCAAAGAACTGTAACAAGTAGATAAAGTGACATAGTGCGCACCTAAGTTGGCAGGTCTTAAAGACTTTCGGTTTACCGAATCGGCCATCTGTAATAGCCGTAAGGCTTCTGGGAACCTACCCCGGTACATCTCCAACCGGCCCCAATCCGAATAGGCGCTAAAACGCATGGTAAAATTATCGGTAGTGTCTTTGAGCGCATCCAGGCTTTTCTGAAAGTAGTAGGCCGCCGAATCCACATCATAGGTGGTCATGAGGTTACCTAAGGAAGCATATACTAGTGAAATGGGCCTTTCTATACCCGCTTCTAGTACATAGGGTATGGATTGCTTATAGTGCCACAGAGAAGAATCATTCTGCTGGGTAAGCCGGTAATACTCCCCAAAACGAATATGACCCAAACCAACTCCCAAGGGATAATCAAGGATTTCAGACCGCTCCACCATCTTTTGTGCATGGTAAGGCAGTCTTTCCAGGTCTGTATGAAAATAATAATTGGAAACCCGGTAGTGATTGAGGATGGTCATGGTATCCAACACTGCAGGATCTTCCAGTATCCGTTCCAGACTATCAATTTCGGGGGGAATTTGGGCACTCAGGGGCAGGCAAAAAATCATAGCCCACCCGCACAACCAACGGGTAATTAGACGCATAATTATTGGTTTTGCAGTAGTTAGTAGTCTCTGTATACAGGCAGCGTAGTACCGTCAAGCCAGGAATCAACACGCAGGACGGGGTAATCCTTAATCGTAGGATAAAAATAGCAAAGGAATAGTTGCAGACCAGCGGCAACTAATCTCGCATTCCATCGACTGAACTTATTATCACAATGAGTGGCATTCAATTTTGAGAGAAATCCGGTGTATTCTCCCCGGTTCGTTCCTTCCTGTATTACTCAGCAAACTTTTACCTCCCTACCCCACAAACTAAAAAACCGAACAGGTAGTACCCGTCCGGTTTCTCTATCTACAACAAACCACTTTACTACCCAGGCACTGTTTCCAGTGTGGCCTGGGTCAAGGGTTGTAGATAGACAGGCAAACCTCCCAAAGGCCTAATGGCTCCGCTGTATTCAATTTC
>JBCBHI010000969.1:0-2501 GCA_038525885.1 Bacteroidota bacterium | reverse complement strand
AACAAAAGAATAACATGATCGCCCGCCGGGTTACGCGTCCGCATTCCAGTGACAGATTATTCTTTTGTTAAAAAATTGAATCTCAGACTTTAAGCCAAAGCGGCGTGCTTTGGTAATATGCTCAAGGTAAGGCATTCGTTGGCTATTTCCGACTGCTAATTTGGGCATCGTTTTCGGGACCCAGCCCCGTCTTGTTTTACCATTGTGCCGAATTCCTTACTTTCCAAATGAAATGGTTCATTAGACCAGCCTACGGTCGGTTTGATTCCCTATGGGTGCCTCTGGGCGAATATTATTTTCCCGGAGATATCCCCACTATTTTGTGTCGGTAAGAGCAAAATGGGAGGGCATATAGTCTAGGTCCATTTTACCTCATTGTTAAGGAATTCTGGTACAGAGGAAGTGTATGTCGCAACAAGCTTTTTGTGAAGATTTTGCCCAAGCCAAACCCCAGGATAGCCTGCTATCTTCGCCCCCATTCCCGCTAAAACATGAGCATCTTTGACTCTTATTCTATCCCTGAAAACATTCTGGATGAAGTTTTCGATGGGGATCATAAAAATATTAAGGATCCGTACCAACGGATCACCTCCGTATTCAATACCCTCACGCAGAAGCAGTTTACGGAGCTGAATGAGCTCATTAAGCTGTCCTTTTTTAACCAAGGTATTACCTATCAGGTATACGGTAAGGATCAAACGGCCGAGCACGTGTTCCCCTTCGATCCCTTCCCTAGGATCATCAAAAAGCAAGAGTGGGAGAACATCGAGAAGGGGGTGCTTCAGCGGAGCCGGGCGCTCAACCTATTCCTGGAAGACGTATACTCTTACAAGCAAATATTTAAGGATAAGGTCATACCCTCGGAGATGATCCTGAGCTCGCAGCACTACGTGGAAGAAATGGTGGGGCTCCGCCCGAAAGGGAACATCTTTTGCCACATCAGCGGCACGGATATCATCAAGCACCGGGACAATAACAACTATGTGCTGGAAGATAACCTGCGCTCCCCCTCCGGCGTGAGCTACGTACTCAGCAACCGGGAGGCCCTCAAGAAGGCCATGAGCGATATCTTCCAGAGCTATCCCATTTTGCCCGTATGGGACTATCCCATTCTGCTGCTGGAAATGATGAAGTCCGTGCGGCCGCAGGACTTCGATGAGCCCGTTTGCGTGGTGCTTACCCCCGGTATGTACAACTCCGCCTACTACGAGCACATGTTCCTTGCCCAGCAGATGGGCATTGAGCTGGTAGAGGGCCGTGACTTGGTAGTAGAGGACGATTTTGTGTACATGAAAACCACCCACGGGCTGCGCCGGATTGATGTCATCTACCGACGTATAGACGATGATTTTCTTGATCCTGAGGTGTTCAATAAGGACTCGCTATTGGGGGTGAAGGGCATTATGCTGGCCTACGCCGCTGGCCACGTTACCATAGTGAATGCCCCGGGTACGGGCATAGCAGACGACAAGGCGGTGTACCACTACGTGCCCAAGATCATCAAGTACTACCTGGACGAGGACCCCATCCTGAACAACGTACAGACTTACATCTGTGAGAACCCCACGGAGATGAACCACGTGCTGGCAAACCTAAAGGACCTGGTGGTAAAACCGGTAGACCAGAGTGGAGGCTACGGAATCTGCATAGGCAATACCATGAGCAAAGCGGAGCTGGCCGAGCTAGCCGATAAGATCAAGGACAATCCCCGGCAGTTTATCGCCCAGCCCATTATGAGTTTGTCTACGCACGCTACCTACATAGAGGGCGAGCAGCAGTTCTGCCCCCGCCACGTAGACCTGCGCACCTATACGCTCATCGGCGATGAGTATGAGTTTGTACTGAAGGGCGGTCTATCCAGAGTGGCCCTCAAAAAAGGCAGCCTGATAGTGAATTCCTCGCAGGGCGGAGGATCAAAAGATACTTGGGTAATTGACGAATAACTAAGCATGCTTTCCAGACACGCAAGTTCGCTCTACTGGCTAGGGCGTTACCAAGAGCGGGCCGAGTATCTCGCCCGTTATTTGCAAGTGAAATACTTCTCCTCTATGGACTCTACTCAGTTGGAGTACCGCGATTTTGCCCTGCGCTCTATCCTGTTTATGTCTTCTGGTGAAGCCCCTGAGGAGGAAAAAGCCGACGAAGGTGAGGTGCTGTGGGAGGTATCGCTCAACCCAGAGTCAAGCACCTCCATCTTTTCTTACATCAAAGAGGTGCGGAACAATACTCGGGGGATTAGGAACCTGATCTCCAATGAGTTGTGGGAGAGTGTGAACAAGAACTACCACTTCGTCAAGAACTTCAATACCGACTATTTGCAGACCCGCGGGCTGTTTGAATTCACCCAGGGTATTCAGCAAAACCTCTCCATCTTCCACGCCAAGCTGGATAGCACCATCCTGCACGACAACGTTTGGTCGTTCATCAAGTTGGGCGTGGAAGATGGAGAGGTTTTGCTGAATACCCTGGGTGAATTCAAACAGCCCGCGGGTCTGCAAATA
>JBCBHI010000968.1:0-2501 GCA_038525885.1 Bacteroidota bacterium | reverse complement strand
TGACTTGCTAGAAGAATTAAGCACCCGGATTTTAACCTCGAACTCCGTTACCGCATCAGCAGATACCCTGTCATTGGCCGTATTGGCAATGGCCGTCACGATGCCTTTAAACTGCTTATCCATCGGTAGATAAGCATCCACATCCACTATAGTAGTATCGCCCAGGTGTACCCGGATGATGTCATTCTCGTTTACATTCACCCGAACCTCCATGGCCATTAGGTTGGCAATACGCAACATCTCAGTACCTGCCATTTGGGAGGTTCCTACCACGCGTTCTCCCTGCTCCACATTCAGCTTACTTACTGTACCTGAAGCAGGTGCATAGATGGACGTCCGGTTGAGGTTTTCCCGGGCATCAGATAGGGATGCTTGCGCATTTTCCACATTAAAGTCCGCTGCTTTGGCATTTTGCTCGGCTGCATTTAGATCCTGTTCGGCCACCTTAAAGTTGGCCTGCGCCGTTTCCCAGTCCGCATCAGAGATTACCTTTTCTGCATGCAACTTCTCTTGGCGGTCATAGTCAAGTTTCTGACGTTCGAAATTGGCTTGAGTACGTGCAAGACTGGCCTTTGAACTGGCCGCGTTTGCTTTCGCCTGATTCAAGAGAGCTTCGGCTTGTTTTACCCGTTGTACGAAGATTTCTGGGTTGATTCGCACCAGCAGATCGCCTTCTGAAACGGAATCTCCTTCCTCAACGGTCAGTTCAATGATTTCACCAGAAACCTCAGGTGATATAGAAATCTCTACTTCAGGTTGTACTGTGCCAGAAGCAGTTACCGTCTCAATTATGGTTACCGCATTCGCTTCCGTGAATTCCACTTGAATAAGCTCCGGCTTGCCAATCACTCCGGCGTTCTTCAAGCCTACAGCCACCACTAGCACCACTACAATGGCAATGAGTAATATCCATATGGTGCGATTTCCTGATTTCTTTTTGGCCATATCAGTCGAAAGTCAAAGGTTTATTTTGGTAAAATTCTAGCACTTTAATCTTGAAAATGTAATCGTATTTCGCGCGGATCAGATCAGATTCAGCCGTGGCCAAGTTGTTTTTGGCCTGGGTATATTCCACCGCATTGGCTGCCCCCAAGTTATAGCGTTGCTCTACATTGGCAAATAACTCTCGTTGGGAATTGACCTGATTTTGATTCGCTTGGAAGGTTTTCTGAGCGGCCACCACATTTTGATACGCCTGCTCTATGTTCTGCCGTAAGGTATTCCGTGCATTGATAGCCGTAACCTCGGCTTGTTCCAAAGTGATTTTGGACCTGTCGATGGCCGTCTGAACCCGGTAGTTGTTGAAGATGGGGATTTGCAGGGTGATTCCTACGTTGTTCGTAGCGTTGTAATCCCATTGCCCAAAGTAGGAGATAGCTTCAAGCCCCACCGGCAAATTTCGCTCGGTAACCACCAACTGGTTTGACCCTTGCACAATACCAATAGGGATAATCACGGGAGCCGTTTCTTCGGAAGGTACCGAGTCTAGTAGACTAGAGTAGTTGGTACGCCAGGAAATACCTGCCGTTAGTGATGGGTAACGGCCACCTTCGGCAATTTTTACCCCGTATCCCGCGCTCTCTACCTGTGCATCTACTGCTTTGATGGAAGGTTGGGTTTGTACCGCATCTTCATAGATAGACTGCGGTCCCTGATCGATCAGGTAGGTGCCTGGAGCTTCCAGTTCAGGAGATATGATATCGAAGGGTTCGTTGGGATTTACCATCAGCAGCTGCCGCAATTGCAACAGAGAGAGGGCTACCGCATTTTCAAAGTTGACTACCTGTAGCTCATCCGTAGCCACTTGCTGCTGAGCTTGTAGCTCGTTTGCAACTGGAAACACTCCCAATTCCACCTGCTTTTTGGTCTGCGCTAGCTGCGCCTCCGAAGTCTCTAGTCGGGCCTGGGCGGCTTCCAACTGTTCCTTGTTGAAGAGGACTGTGGTGTAGAAGTTGATGATATCTAGCGATACCAGGTTTTTGGTGTCCTCCAAGGAGTATTCGCTGGCTCTCATATTCACCTTGCTCTGCGCAATGGTGTTATTGATGGTAAAACCATTGAATAAGGTCATGCCCGCACTTGCCGAGATACTCTGAGATATCAGGCTATTGAACGTAAACTCATTGGTAGTAGGGTCAATGGTTCTACCCAGGTTGGTGCCCACGGTGGAGTTGGCATTCAGGCTGGGAAGCCTTTGCATCTGAGCGTTTTTGACACTTATTTCTGAGCCAAGCACGTCCAGCTGGCCCTGACGAATTCGGATACTGTTTTGCAGTCCGTGTTGCAGGCATTGTTCCAGAGACCACGGCCGGCTGCTATCTTGAGCAATACTAGAGAAGGACGCCAGACTGAAAATCAGACTGACGGAGAAATACTTCCAAAAGGTTTTCATCACAAATCGATATCTGGAATGTAAATAATTTCTTTAATCCAGGAGAGGCTTTTCAGTCTGGCGTCCTTCTCTAGTATTGCTCAAGATAGCAGCCGGCCGTGGTCTCTGG
>JBCBHI010000967.1:0-2504 GCA_038525885.1 Bacteroidota bacterium | reverse complement strand
TGCATCAGTACCGCCTCTAAGTTTTTGCTGAGCATGTACAGTTAATACGACCCCATCTTGGAACAATTCCCTATTTGAATGTAGCATAGAAGTATATAGGTTAGTTTCTCTAAGGTAAAGCCAATAGTGGGGACTAGATGGATTTCACAGAGACAATACCCAACGTAAAATACCGTTTCTATTGTGTAATTTAGAGTCGACAGTTAATCAAGCTAAGTAAGCCCAGTGCCGCTTCTCAAGTAGCGCACTGGGTTTCTTTTTTGGGTGGTAGGCGATGGTTAACAAGACCTCTCAGTGGATTAATTTCAAATGATTGCGGGCGAGTGATTGGATAGTAGAAACGAGGATAGTCAGATCAAAAGGAATGTACTTAAAAATATACTCTTATTTCAATTTTTTACCTGAATATCATACTTTGTTAGTAGCCCTTCCAGGCCCATCCGCGAGAACTTTGCTTTCTTCACTCTATTCTGTTCAGGATCTATAGTATATCCATAGGCAGTACTGAAATCGGCCTTTTCCAAGTTGGTGTTGTCAAAGGAAGCGCCATTGAGATTGCATTCTGAAAAGACGGCCTGGCTCAGATCAGCTGCTGCAAAATCGACCTCTTCCAATTGGCATTCAGCAAACTTTGTTTTCTTAAGTACGCGCTGATAGAAGGAGGACAGATTGAGCTTGCAATGCTGAAAAGAGACCTCGAAGAGGAACGTATGGGCATGATCAAAATGGAGGCCCTGCAGCTTACAGCTTTTGAACACCACTCCGCGTAATGCGGTATCGTGCAGCTTTACTAAACTAAGGTCGCAATCCTGAAAGGTACAGTCTACGAACACATAGCCCGCCAAGCTCCCCTCGGCCCAATCGCAATGCTTGAAAGTACAACCGTCGTACTCCCCCACCGGAACCTCTGTTAAGGATATTGCGGTATAGGTCTCCTCTTGATTATAAGCCTTGGACATCATTAGAATACTAGTGCATGACTAAAGTAAGGGCACGCTGAATAACAAGAAACTGCAAAGTGTGGGTCGGTCTTACCAGCCTTTGACCGTACCTCAGTAGAACAAGTGGCCCAGGCTGAGATTGATATCGTCCCGAAAACGGTCAACCCAATAGGTGGTTCCAAAAAGCCCGATTTCTTCCCGCATCTTCAGAATCCTCTCTATTTCGTCCTGCGAAAGTTGTGGGTCCTCCCCTACTTTGAACCAAGTCCAGTATTTCTGAATCCCTTGGGTATTGTACAGGTGGCGGTCCAGGATGCGGGAGTAAAAGTGCGGCAGGATTTCGCCTCGCTCTAGTGCCAAATCCAGAATGGGTTGAAGTACCTGATTATTGGTATCCGCATCAAAGTGTAGTAGCATAGCATCTACCTTATGAAAATGGGCGTAGCCTACCATTTCCTCGCTTAAGAAACCATAGGTGTCCATGAGGTTTAATAAATGGAGGATGTTCAAGGAATCGACTTCCTTACTAAAGTCATGCAGGGATTGGGCCTTCTGAAAGCGAGCGGTTGCATGTACTGCACTATCCTGCTGATGATTTCTATAATAGGTAATGGCTTTCCAGTACTTATTGGTACGTACCTCTTGGTCCCACTTGAAAATGCTATCAATCTGGTGCACAAGGTGTTGGTTCCCCTCCGGACAATCATTTTGGGCTTTGATCTGTGCCCTGTATTTCTTGATTAAGGTCCGGTCTTTAGCCAGTTCGGCGGTTTGGAGTGCCCTAGTAAGAATGCGAGTATGTACGTAGGGAATCTCTGGGAAGACCATTTCGTACACGACCAAGGCTTCGGCATATTGCTCCAACTGTGCCAGCGAATCTGCCTGATACAACTTGTAATATTGCGGACGCAAAGGGAAGGACTGCGCCGGTAACTGACTGGTGCTGAGCAGGCTAAGACCGCAGGCGAGCGTGATTACAAGTCTGAACATCTGAAAAGTGGAGGAACGTCCCTCGGTTTAGGTTTCCTGATGATAGCTAGTTCGAACTATTCATCCTAACAAACCTTGGTATTGATCCCTATTGAGGGTTGAATCTGGTCTTCATCTCCACGCAAACTACCTTATGGACTTTCCGCATAAAGCGCTTATTCTTTGAACAGCGTAAAATTTCTGAAATCCCGTGCATTTACGGTAACCTGACTCACCTGCCCGGCGGGGTCCCTTTCAAAGAGAAAAAGCGTGCCTTCTTCGGGTTCATAGTATTGGTCCGGTCCGAAAGGAATCAGCGTGAGGTGCAGCAGCTTCACGCGAGCCTGCAGCTTCCCACCCCGGGACCGGATTTGGAACCGGGCTCCGGTGTCCGGGTGCTGGTAGATACCCCGGTAGGGTTTCAAATTCTGCGTAGCCTCCGCCATATAGGAGAACTTCAAGGGCTCATCATAGGTGGGAAACTCCTCCCGAAAACCGACCAAAGCTCCTTCCTCCTCTTCGAAATACAAATGCAAGGCCCGGTTTTCGCTATTTACCGCCACAAAGTGGTTTTCCCCCACGGGAACCAAGGGT
>JBCBHI010000966.1:0-2505 GCA_038525885.1 Bacteroidota bacterium | reverse complement strand
GTTGATAATGCCCTTGGCGGTAGGGTTGGACAGGTTGTAGCTCACCCCGCCTTTGAACTCAATAAAGCCCTGAGTGAAGCGGAAATCAAGGTCCCCGGATACCGTAGCGCTTCTAAAGTCGGGCTGACCGTTGGCCGTATCCCCTACCTTCCGCCAAGCTTCTACAGCAGCCCCACCACCCGAAGCGTTGATTTTCAAGGCACCACTTTCTACGGCCAAGGTCACGTTGGTGCCTGCCATGAGGCTGCGAAAGGTGTGCTTACCGTTCACCTTGCCCAAGTAGACACTTTCTCCCCCTCCGGTTTCTTCGGTCACCAGATCGATGTTTTCCAGCTCCCAGTTGCCGTTGTTGGATGGGTCGGTATCCACCTTCCCTTTTTTGAGGATGTATTTCGCATTGTTTGCCGCCGTACTATCGGAATGTACACGTACCTCCATATCCCATTCGCGCCTAGCTAAGGGAATTGCGTTGCGATCGTCTAAGGTTTCAACCGATCGGTATCCACCATGGGCGTATTCGGCATAATGGGTGGGTTTATCACTACCCGAAACGGGTACAATACCATCTTGTACAACGGTGCCTGTTCTTGCCATAACTTATTTAATTTCTAGGGTGGTAGTGCCTACCATGGGGGTGTTTTTCTGCCATACGTCGTAAGTATGATCGTATCCAAGTTGGTTAGCGTGCTGCCAGTTTGAGCGGACTTTCGTCCAATCATTGTTCGCAAACCCGCCAATGAAAAACTGCGGATCTCCGAAAGTTGACGGCCAAGCAAGCGTGGGGTACTTGCCTTGAAAGTCCTGCGTGTGGGTTTGTACGCGGGTGGTAGCGTATTCGCTGCCTGCCAAGTTATCGTTGATTACGCCGCTGGTGACCGGAGCGGAGCTGTGGGGCTCGTTGGCTAACCAAAAGGTGCGCCGATGCCGATAATACAGGGTTACGGATTGGGTAGCCGATAGCCCTTGGTCATCATTCACTACCAAGGTGTAGACCGTGTCGCCATAGGGCATCGGTGCATCAAATTCGTAGTTTTCTTCCTGCTCTTCGGGGCTCAATTCGTTGCCATTGAGAAAGATCTCCGTCACAGGGTTCGTTTTTTCTACAAATCCCCAATCAATCATCACAAAGCGGTCATCGCCAAACTCCCGGGTACCGCCACCCACGATAGCCAGCGTGGCCACCGGGCCTACTGCGGGGTACAAAAGCTTTTGGAGTAGGTCTTGTGCAGACGTGGTTGCGCCGAGGTTGACATTGCCCAAATTGGCGTTGGTGGAGTCCTGTGAGGTGTCTAGCGTCCACTCGTCGCCTCCCATTGCGCCCTTGAGCTGGCCTACGGTTAGGTGCTTGTTTTTATTGGTAATGTCCGTCTCCGAGATATCTACTATGGGTAGTAAATCTCCATCCTGCAGATTAGGAATTTGGGGACTGTTGGAAATGCTTTCTCCTGCCATGGTACAAGGATACATGCACCCGGATTAGCCCTAAAGGACTAATACTCACGCAAAAGAGCTTCGCCCGACTCCCTTAGAATAGGAAAGCCACTTTCTGAAAGTAGTGCGTTGGGATGGGGTAGCGGTTCGCCAGGATTGTGCCCGATGTAGAAGGGTGCCGGTTGTTGGCCAGATCCTGACCACGTTATTTTGTAGCTGTTAGAACCGTTGGGTCCTTGGCCTGTCGTATACTCAAGCTCAAGACTGATCCACTCATGGAAACGGTTTTTCCTGCCGACTAACCGCCATTTACCGTTGGCATCCTTTACTAGGCACAAGGCCTTTTTTCGCTGCCATTGGTAGATAATGGGCCGTACCACCTCATCATCACCAGAGAATTGAGCCTCTACAGTCCAGTTGTAACGAGGTCCGTTTGCGGTTGAGGAAGTCGATTCTTTGAACGATAGTTTGTACAAGTCCAGCTTCCATTGGTACCATTCGGCATCACCAATAGGGTACACAGGCATTTCCACCAGAGCACCTACCTCATCAGGGGTACGATCTACATCATCGAAAGCGAGCAGGTACAACTGTAGTGTCCCAGCCCTATTGGGACCGCTTGATTTAAGCTGCTGCATGGTGATTCACTTTAGGACAGGTTTCGGAATCTTTTACTAGCCGATGTATGGTGGTTTGATCCACCCCATATAACCGCTCTAACTTTCGCTGTGAGAAGCCCTGTCGCAACAAGGAAAGGATGTCTTTTGCAATCTCATCGGATACAGATCTCCTTCTTGAAAGCTTATGCTTTGATTGACGATACCGCCACTTGAGACCCTTACGGTCCAAGTTTCTATAACAGTTCTCAATAGGATACATCTCTTCAGTCAGGCCAATCTCCTCGTAGTAAGCCTGAATGGCCTTTTTCTTTTGGGTATTGGTGATCAAGTAGAAGGTTACCCTCTGTTTGCAGTGAGCCCAAAAGATATTCTCGGTGAAGATTCTAACCGCTTCTAGCTGGTCCTTTACTACGAAACCGGAGAGATGTTGCACAACATGAAGCGAAACACGCTC